>CAZFBN010000219.1:0-6381 GCA_964517145.1 uncultured Saprospiraceae bacterium | reverse complement strand
CCGGAGTTGGTGAACATGAGCGTGGGGTCATTTTTGAGCACCAGTGGCGCTGAAGGCACAATTTTATGTTGTTTCGATTTAAAAAAATCGAGAAAAGCCTGCCGTATTTCTTTTGAAGTCATTTTTTATTGGACGTTTGAAAATTTTTTATTGGACGTTTGACATTGACACAAAAACACAATGAAGGCGCAAAATTAGCAGTCGCACGTCAATTTGTCTAATCATTTTTGGAGAATCCTTATAGAAAAGGAAGAAAATGGAAAGTTATAGCCCGCAAGGGGCGGCAAGACGAGCAAAATTAAGAGATTTGATAAGTCGATTTTTTGTAGTCATAGTATTATAAACTGTTTCATTTTACGAATAGTTCCGCACAGACAAATTCATTGTTACTTTTTTGATAATGTGTCATTATGATAATGGATACATAAAAGCAATTGTTTTTTGTCAATTTCTACCCTCCCGTTAACCGATTTTATCATTAATTTAATTACATTTTTGCCGAAAATTCATTATTTGTTAATAATTTCGTCTAATTTTTGTGTTAAAGTTTTGAGAATATGAAATTGGATTCTATCTTTGAAACCGTTGAATGAATCTTAATGAATCTCATGACATCAAACACAGAGAGAGAAGAGTGCTAATTTCAGCCCTTATTGTCCGAATTTCCCTATGCAACGAGCTGAAAATTAGTTATCCGGTAAAGTATAAACGCTCATGAGGAAAGAAAAATTTGTTTACAACACCCATACCCTCAAATACGAAAAAGTAATCGTTTCCTGGCGTGTCAAATTGACACGGGTATTTGGGTTCGTATGTGCCGCTGTTTTGACGGCGTTTTTATTCACGATGGTGTCTCACCGTTTGTTTCCTTCTCCAAAAGAAAAAACCTTGCTGCGAGAGATAGAAGCCTTACGAGGCAACTACACACGTGTGCTGGGTGAGGTGGATCAAATGAGTAAAGTGCTCAACAATATTCAAGAGCGCGATGCTTATGCACACCGCATGATTTTTGGGATGGATCCTATTGATAAAGGTGTCTGGGAAGGCGGCATCGGCGGGCATGATAAATATGAGCAATTCCGCCAGTTTGGCAATTCCGGGGAGGTAATGGCGTCCTTACAACAACGACTCGATTTGCTCAAACGTCAGTCTGTGTTACAATCCAAATCCTTGGATAGCATTATGATTATGGCAAAAGAGAAGGAAAAAATGCTGGCTTCGATTCCTTCGATCAAACCGGTTCGTTCGGATAAGCTCAACCGCAGCATCCAGCTTTTATCGGGCTTTGGTTACCGTATCCACCCGATTTTTAAAGTTCCGAAGATGCACCCTGGCATCGACTTTAGTTCGCCACAAGGTACGCCTATTCAAGCTACTGGTGCCGGACGGGTGGTAAAAGCGGAGCGAGGTAGCGGTTACGGCATGCACGTCGTCATCGACCATGGCTATGGTTACAAAACGCTATACGGACACATGAGCCGTATTGATGTAAAAGTAGGAGATAAAGTGGTACGTGGACAAAAAATAGGGCTGGTAGGTAGTACGGGAACTTCAACGGCGCCGCACTGCCATTACGAAGTACATTTTAAAGGGGATAAGGTCAATCCAATTCACTATTGTATGGATGGGCTTTCGCCAAAAGAATACCAAGAGTTAGTGAAAGCGTCGGAAACAGCGAACCAGTCTTGGGACTAAGGTTTTGAATTAAAAGTTATTTTCAGAGATATGATTTTTTCAACTATCGGAAAAGACCTCTTACTCAGAGGTCTTTTTTGTATTTTTATAAGTATAATCCTGCTGCCAAAGCTACAGGCGCAGGTGCCTACGGTGACGATGCAGCGCGACACGATCATCCTGCCGGTGCGTGCGCCGTTATTGGCATTGCCTGACATTCCGCCGCCGCCGTTGTCGCCATCCTTTACAATCATAGGGGTGGGCGATATGATGCTGGGCACGAATTACCCAGAAGAAAAATACCTGCCGCCACAAGATGGAAAATTGCTCCTCGCAGCGGTACTCGATACATTGCGAAATGCCGATGTGACTTTTGGCAATCTCGAAGGCACACTTTTTGACGGAGAGGGCAAGCCCAAAACGTGTCGGGACACTTCCATTTGCTACATTTTCCGCACACCATCAAAGTATGTGGATCGCTTTACCGAAGCGGGTTTTGATGTATTGAGCATTGCCAATAATCATTCGGGCGATTTTGGCGCGGAGGGACGCATTCAAACTAAAAAAACGCTGCGAGAGGCGGGCATTGCTTATGCGGGTTTAGTAGGCACGGACGAGACGGTCATTTTTGAACGCAGTGGGTTGAAATTTGGCTTGGCAGCATTCGCGCCAAATAGCGGCACTTGCGACATTCGTGATCTTGCACGAGCAAAAGCCATTGTCAATCAGCTCGATACGCTCGTGGATGTGGTCATTGTCTCTTTTCATGGTGGTGCCGAAGGTCCTAAAAATCAAAATATTACAAAAGAAATTGAAACCTTTCACGGTGAAAATCGCGGGAATGTGTATGCATTTGCACACGCGGTGATTGACGCCGGCGCGGACATTGTATTCGGGCATGGTCCACACGTGACACGCGCGGTGGAGTTGTATAAAGATCGTTTTATTGCGTATAGTTTGGGCAACTTTTGCACTTATGGGCGCTTCAATTTGATCGGGTTGCCGGGGGTAGCACCGATCATAAAGGTAGAGGTCAACCGAACTGGCGCTTTCCTGAGCGGCAATATCATCCCCATTTACCAGCAAAAAGCACACGGTCCAAAAATGGATCCACAAAAACGAGCAATCAAATTAATCCAGGAATTGACAAAAGCTGATTTCCCGGAAACGCCGCTGGTGATTGATAAAAATGGTCGAATCACTCCTAAAGAAAAGAAAAATGATACGGCGAGTAGAAATTAAGAAAGTGAGTGGACATAATTAAGCTTGTATAATCTTAAAATAATCGATTGATTTCCAAGTAAATAAAATTTTTGACTATTGACTATTCAACTACCCGACTACCTACACTTTTTATTCATATAAATAGGGTTCCTTCTGGTAAGCCAATTGCCGTACATTTTCTAAAACCCGCTTCATATAAATTTTCCAAAAGGTTTTTGTAAATAGCCAATTTAATGGATATAATAAAGGCGTGTCAGAATATAATGAATAAGCATATTCTATCAATATTTTATTTGGTTCGAGTTCAGTTGTTTTCCATTCACCTACAAATTTGGAAAATCCCAACATCCATGATTGAAAATTACTTACCTCAATTTTCCAGTATTGAAGTTCCACGCGTTCTAAAACTTTATCAACAGAAGCCCAACCGCCTTGCTGCGTAAGGGATGGCGCCACAAAAACCTTTTTGCTGTAACCCGGCTTTCCCCAGTTTTCATCCGCTGTACAATGCGTTACTTTTGGCATAATTCCAAATCCTGTATGCACTTTTGAAACGTCACAAAGCATGGGGGTCTTGAAGGCTCTTTCCAATGAGCATTCATAAATGGTTGATATGGCTACCTTTGATACCATTTCTTTCTATTTACTTTTGTAAAAGAATAAGCTATTTCGTTGTGTTTATGATTCGTTTTAACATCATAATCATATTAAAATGAATACCTTAATGATGCAATGGATCAAAAATGTTTCAATTTTAGCAAGTAAATATTTTCTAAATTTTAATATAATTTCGATATTTTTATTCATGTGTGGCGTTTTATGATTTTACAGTAATTAAGTATGCTAAACGTGTAACGTCAAGTAAATCATATCAAATGAATCATTACTTAAAATAATTTTCTACAAACTGAAGCAAATCTTCCCCGTGTAAATTTTTAGCAATCACCTTACCTTCTGCATTTAGTATAAAATTAGCCGGAATCGTCTGTATTCTCAATGTTTCCAGCAAAGGCGCGTCATCGCCCTGCAAATGCGAAGCATGCAACCAACGATACGCGCCGTCCGTTTCTATTGCTTTTTTCCATATATTTTCACTCGCATCCAACGCATAGCCTATAATTTCAAATCCTTCGTTATGATATTTTTCCCATAAGGGCACTAAATAATTCCGGTTTTCGCGGCGGCAAGGCGCACACCACGATGCCCAAAGGTCTAATATAATAAGCTTTTTTCCTTTTATTAATTGATATAATGCAATGGTGTCACCTGCAAGCATAGGAAGCGGCGCATCGGGTAGCGAATCTCCTTTCAGAACGGGCAGTTTGGCAGGATTACTCTTTTGGCACAATTGAAGCACCCAGGGATGATTCGGCTGGCGACTTTGCCATTTTTGACATTGGGAAACCAGGAATTCCGGGATTCTTTCATAATCACTGTTCGGACTCACCCATCGAATAGCAACCAACGCAGGCAGTAATTCATCATTCGCTTCTGCAAAAGTTATTAACGCTTGCTGGAAACTTAACTTCGCAGCTTCTTCTTCCAACAGTTTTGTTTCCTCATGCCCGGTCGCATCCTTTTTTTGCAAAAACTGAGCATACGCTTTTTGCCGAATGTCGCGCAACGCCAGCAGCGCCGCATTTTCAGGCGTAGGATTTTCTATTTTAAAACTACTTTGAAACGATTCAATCGAAGCTTTTACCTCGATTTTCCATCCATTTTTCCAAACGATCGGAAAATAATTCGCAGCAGCGAGATTTTCATTTTCCAAACGATTCACAAAACGTTCTCCTTTTTTTTGCACCGCTAGTTCAAGCAAAATTGGCGCAGGTGCGTCGGGCATTTTGTCAAAAACAAAACTTCCATCTCCTTTAACTTGCACAGAATCAATCACTTGCCCGGTAAAACTCGTCGCTACTTCGTCCAAGCTGCGCGGTTGAATTAAATAAATTGTTTTAGCCCAGGAGTCATCTGACGTTAATTGTAACTTTCCCGAAAGCGGCGCTTGCCCCGTGCAGCTTGTTTGCAACAAAAGCAACCCAGCGGAAACATAAACGATCCATTTCATAATAGAATAATTGTGAAGCATAATCTACTAAATGACGACCGGCAAATGTAAGATTTTGATTGCTTTACAAATAGGGCAAGATTTTTAATTTTTACGCCATTCAAGCCAGCATGTGCAAACATTTCATACCCGACTTGAATCCACAGGTCTTTACTTGCTGTCATGCTGCGACATTTACCGAAAATTGCTCACAAAAGAAGATACACTCAACGTCGTTATTTTTTGTTTAATCACATCTACCTTGCCCGATTCCAAGCAGCTTTATGCTTCCCGCACCCAATCATAAAACTTCAACCCACTTTCCAGTCGTTCCACTGCTTTCGCAATTCTTTCGGCTTTTGTTTCTACTTTTTTAGCCGCTTCTATCCAATCGATGTAATATTTCTGATTGCTTTCTGATAAAGACATAAAAAAATCATGCGCCTTGGGCGAATCCATTAAACACGCTAAAATATCATCCGAAACCACCAGCGGCAAATCATCTGCATACAACACCACATGCACCGAATCACCTTCGCCTTTACCGATCTTTTTTCGCATCTTTGCATTCAAGGGCAGCATCATCCCGCCTTCTTTTAACGGTAACAAGTTATACTGTTTTAATTCATACGCATCAATCCAGCCACGCACGCGAACATTGCCGTTACGGCCTTTTAGCTCCGCCGGAAAATCTGCAATCACCACATACGTCCAATCATTCATTTTAAAACCACTTGCAGCAATTCTTTTTTCCACGATGTAATGTTGGTCAATGATGGGCGTTTCCATATCTTCGTTTAAATTAATTCGCTCAAAGCAGACTCGAAGTTATTTTCCTTGTCATCTTCTTTGTAAACGCACCCCAGAAAACACAAAACACACTCCGCTTCTTCCCTCACTTCCTTAAAATCTTCTCCATTGCCTTTCCTTTTGCTAGCTCATCCACCAATTTGTCCAGATAGCGCGCCTGTTGGGTCAATGGATTTTCGATTTCTTCCACCCGATAGCCACAGATCACACCCTTAATGAGCTGCGCATTAGGATGTAAGGTAGCATGTTGAAAAAACGTTTCAAAAGTTACCTTTTCTTCCAGGAGTGTTTGCAGTTTCGTTTCATCATAACCCGTTAACCACTCAATGACTTGATGCAACTCCGCTTTGGTTCTACCTTTTTTCTCCACCTTGGTGACATAATGTGGATACACCGAGGCGAATATCATTTTAGCGATCCGTTCATCGTGGTTATTTGCTTTGTTCATATGTTGCTTTTTAGATTCTTGCTATTCTTATGCAATACCGCACAGCTTGAACACTTAGACAAAATCCTCGTTTCGATTCCACTTCCTTTTAAGGCGCTCCAACTCTTTCAATTCTAAAATTTCGGTTCAAGATGAAAATACTTGCAAGTTACCAAAGGCAAAAAGAATCATGCGCATA
>CAZFBN010000218.1:0-6521 GCA_964517145.1 uncultured Saprospiraceae bacterium | reverse complement strand
ACATCACTTTTTCTTCATATTAAACTTTTTTATTAATTTTAAACAAGTTCTTTATAAAAACTCTTTGCAATGGAACAACCGCATACCAATCAAATGCTGCAACTTAATTTCTTATGCTGCATAAAGTCTATTTTAAATCCAACACGAATGCGCCTTGTTTCTGCACATCATACGTCTTCAAACCTAACTTTTCAGCATCTTCCTGCCAAGCGTTGACTTGTTTCCAATTATTGGATGTATCAAAAATAACAAATTGACAATCAATTTTTTGCAACAACTCCTGTAATGTCCTGTAAGGATTTCCTCGAATTATTACATAATCTACTTTTTCGATATCACCTTTCCAAATATCATTTACAATTGCCATTTTAACAGGTCCAAACTGAAAAATTCCTGCACCAGTGGAATCTGATAAGATTATTTTTTCTACTTCTTTACCGCGCCGAAACCAGCGATAATTTTGATTGGCAAATTGTAATTTTTTTTCAGGAAGCTTGTCATCGCGAATTTCCACTAATTTTTTTCCATCAAAGTAATCAATTGCACTATGTTTAGAAACATGATATACAACGAGTTGATGCTGATAAAAGGATCGCCATTCCGTAAAGAAATAAGCTATACTTAAAATGGTCACGCAACTCAAACTTGCCAAAACCCAACGAAACCGTCGCGTATTAATCGCTACAATTGCCAGTAAAAGAATAAGATACAATAAAATGACTGCCAGAAAATTGATCCAAATGCCGGTCGTCGTTGCACCAGGAATCTTTTCAATTAGAAAAATCGAAGCATTGATCAGCGCTACAAGCCAATAAATCATTTTGCCTATAAACCAGCCAAATAAAGGAATAAAATCAACTATAAACAACAGAAAACCAGCACCTAAAACGATTACCGAAACCGGTACAACCACCAAACCCGACAACCAAAAGTACCAGGGAAATTGATGAAAATAATATAATGTCAATGGTAAGGTAACAATTTGCGCGGCTAAAGCGACCGAGGTTAGCTGCCAGGTATAATCTAAAATTTTATTTTTGATGTAAAGTAATTTATAAATTTTAGGATTAAAGTAAATAATGCCAATCAACGCTAAATAAGATAATTGAAAGCCTACATCCATCAAGTAATAAGGATTTATCATCAGCAGAAAAAATGCAGATGCCGCTAGGCTATTGTAAATATTGGCTTCACGTTGTAATAATTTTCCTAAAATAATAAAACTGAACATGACTGCCGCTCGTAATATGGAAGCAGCACCTCCGGTAATCAAAGCAAAGAACCAGATGCTAAATAACTCTAGTAAAATTTTTAAAATCTTCCAGCTTTTATGATTGACTCTTACAAAACCTAATAAAAAGCTGATACCTAGGTAAATAAATCCGACGTGCATACCAGATACGGCAAGGATATGCGTTGCGCCGGTGTTGCGATATGCGATGTTTATTTCCTCTGATATTTCGTCGCGATAACCCAAAATCAAAGCCGAAGCGACGGCAAATTCATCCTCACCAGGCACATGCTTTTGCAAAATTTTTATGAACCTTTTTTGCATTCTATCCGCTAGCAGCATCGGCGCCCAGCCTTTTCCTTTTTCCACCAGTTGCCAGTTGCCATCTTTCACAAATACTTGATAATGTACATTTTGGAAGTGCATGTACCGAGCGAAATCAAACGCTTTTGGATTTTTAGGCGGCTCCAAGAGCATGATTTTTGCGTAAAGCGACACTTGGTCGCCATATTGTAATTTTTCAAATGCAGCACTGTCTAAATAGACAAGTAAATTGCCATTTACATTCGTTATTTCATTACTATCTGACTGAATAAAATGAGTGTTCAATTGCAAGCGCGTTTTCCCGGTACTCGTTAACTGAATACGTTTTATTTTACCTGTGATGTAATTATAATTTGAAATATGATTTTTGAAATGATGCGGATCACTTAATTCATTATACAACAAGGTAACTTGCCAACCCAACAAAATTAGAAAACAACTGAGCAATAAGCCATACAGCCACCGTAGTCTATAATTTATTTTTACAATGTTTAAAACAATGAGAAAAAAGCCACTACCAACTAAACCCAGCCATAGCACGAGCGTGGGAGCCTGCTGAGGTAAATAAATTGCCAGTAAAATGCCGATCATCAAGGCAAAGGCCAGCCGAGCAAACGGGATTTCGCGCCAATTAATCATATGATGTAAATTTGAAATGAGTGGTTTGAGAAAACAATAGGCGAATTTCACCCATCGTATTTCTCATTCGATCTGGTTTTGGTCTAAAAAAAGTGCAACTCTACCGGATAATCCTGCAACATTGTGCCAATTTTAAAAAAGATGTCAGCAGGCATTTATAAAATGCTAACTTTAATCATCCGATTTAATATTTTGACTATCAAACAAACAAAAAGTCACACTTTATGAAACCCAAATTTTCGTCATTATTTACCGCAATTTTCGTTATTTTATTTTCCGCTTGCAGCCCATCTATTCCATTAGAAGTGTTGCAACCGGCGGATATGATTGTGCCCGATCACATTCAAACCATTGTCACCGTTGACCGCAGTAAACCAGAAAAAGGGTTTAGCAATTTTTTGGAAGGATTGGTGACAGGCGAAGCCATTGCGCAGGATCGCG
Source organism: uncultured Saprospiraceae bacterium (assembly GCA_964517145.1). GTDB lineage: Bacteria > Bacteroidota > Bacteroidia > Chitinophagales > Saprospiraceae > JADJNW01. The sequence continues at coordinate 3,886 of CAZFBN010000218.1, read as the reverse complement.
AAGGTAGAAAAGCTGCTTTGCAAGGCATAACAGATGCCCTGTCGAGAACGCCCCGTTTTTCGGTGAAGCACTCTGGCATGGAGCTCATCGGCAGCAAAGGTGGCAATAGCTATGCTGCTCCCTTGAATTGGAAAGAAGTGGAAAAACTCTGCCGACAGTATGATGCCCAAGCATTGGTTACCATTGAAACCTATGATTCTGACAATAGCATTAGTTATAGTACCAGGCAAGAAAAATATAAAAAAGATGGCAAAGAATACACGCGTCTCAAACACGATGCGCGTTTGGATATGACCATTCGCATTGGCTGGCGGTTTTATGACCCTAAAACCAAAGTTATTCTTGATGAATACACTGCAAGCGCACATGACTATGCGACGCGCACAGGCGACAGCCAGGATGAAGCCCGCCGTTATTTACAATCTCAAACTTCCATTTCGAGAGAGGTCAGCAAAGCTGCTGGTGCCAACTATGGCATGCGCATTGCGCCGGTTTATATTACAGTACATCGTACGTTTTATGATTCGGGAAAAGGTAGCGCTAGCGACAAAATGGCAGAAGCGGCTCGTCTTGCCAAAGCTGACCAATGGGATAAAGCGGCTGAAATCTGGCGGGCATTGCTCAAAGCGAATGTGGATAGTAAAACAGCTGGACGAGCTGCCTATAACCTCGCCGTTGCCAGCGAACGCGCAGGTTTGCTAGATACTGCCGTTGAATGGGCGCAGCGTGCTTATACGCAATATGGCAATAAAAAAGGAGAAGGCTACATTGTAGAATTGAAAAATCGAATCAGTGACCAAGCCAGGCTGAAACAGCAGATGAAGGATAAGGTGTAATTGGTGGATGAGGGGATGGGTTGATAGGGGAATGCACCATATTTTTATCCCCCTATTCCCCTATTAACCTATCCCCAATAAACTGACTAATCCTGGCGTTTGCGACGATTGATCTCATCGCGAATTGCAGCGGCGCGCTCATAATCTTCTTCTGCGAGCACTTCTTCCAGCATTTTGCTGAGGGCTTCAATAGAATAAGAAGACAAAGCCGATGTCTTAGTCGCAGGTCGCCGTTCCCGAATGGCAGGTTGAGGCTCGTCGCCACCGCCACCTTCTTCCAGTACAACGCCAGCTGCGTCCAAAATAAATTCGTAGGTGTAAATAGGACATTCAAAACGCACTGCCATTGCCAACGCGTCAGAAGTGCGCGAGTCTATTTCATACACATCCCCCTCTTTTACACAAACCAACCGTGCATAGAAAATACCGTCTAGCAAATTGCTGATGATAACTTCCTGTAAATGAACGTTGAATGTATCAAGGGTATTTTTAAATAAATCGTGCGTCAGTGGACGATTTGGAGTCATCCGTTCCATAGCGACTGCAATCGCTTGTGCCTCAAAACTACCGATTACAATAGGTAAACGCCGTGAACCGCCCCGCTCTCCCAACACGACCGCATAATTGTGCGACTGTGTCACACTGTGCGACAACGCCACGATGTCCATTTCTATCTTTCTCATATGGAAGTAAAAAGCTTTTTAATAGTGCCCTTTATCTAAAATGTGAAATTTACAATGAAATTAGCGAATTCTATATAGTTTTTGAAGTAGAATTGCTACTAAACATTAGATTTTATCAAAATAATTGTCATTCAACATCAAATTTCCACCAGCTATCCCTTCTTCGCCGCTTGCCACAACACTTCCATTTCTTCAAGCGTCATCTCCCGCAAATCCCTCGGCGCATGGGCTTCAATGTATTCAAAGCGTTTTTTAAATTTTTGATTCACTCGTTCCAAGGCTGTTTCTGGGTCAATCCCTTGAAAACGCGCATAATTCACCAACGAAAACAGCACATCGCCAAATTCTTCCTCAATTTTTTCCGGCGAATGTCCTTCTTCAATCGCTTCTTTCAACTCGCCGATTTCTTCCTCCACTTTATCCCAAACCTGCTCGCTGTTTTCCCATTCAAAGCCAACTTGCTTCGTTTTTTCCTGCATTCGGTAGGCTTTCACCATGGCGGGCAGGGAAGTTGGCACGCCTGCCAGCACCGATTTTTTACCTTCCTGCAATTTCAATTTTTCCCAATTTTTCTTTACATCTTCCTCATTTTCAACCTTTACATCGCCGTAAATGTGTGGATGTCGTTTAATCAGCTTGTCGCAAATGGCATGCAAAGCATCGGCAATATCGAAAGCGCCTTTTTCACTCGCGATTTTTGCATAAAAAACCATGTGCAACATCAAATCGCCAATTTCTTCTTTGATATCGTCTAAATTATCTTCCAAAATGGCGTCCGCCAATTCGTATGTCTCTTCAATGGTCAAATTGCGCAAGCTTTGCAGCGTTTGCTTACGATCCCAGGGGCACTGTTCGCGTAGCTCGTCCATTATTTGCAATAGCCGACCAAAAGTCTCCAATTTTTCCTCCCTTGTGTGCATTTTTCAATTAATTTTGCGCCGTTTGGAATTCGGGTGCAAAAATAAACCTTATTTCCAAACAGAACGTTTTATCTTCAATCTAAATCAATTTAACTCAGATGGAATTCTTATATATCTTCGCTATTATCTTTGGATTTTTCGGATTAGCATTTTTAATGATAAATATCCGCCACATTTTCACTGGAAAAGAGTTCAGAGGAGGCTGTGCCAACAACAATCCTATGTTGAAAGACAAAATCGGGGAGTGCAGCGTGTGCGGCAGAAAAGCCGATGAAACTGAGTGCAAAATGCCAGAAGTGAAGACGGTGTAAATGGTTGTTATTTGTTAAATGTTATTTGGGTTAGTGCAACTTCAAATAACATTTAACAAATAACCAATAACCTCAATAATCCCCCATCGAAAGCATTACTAACGTACAATTATATTCTACTTCAATCCCTTTTTCTTCTGCCAGTCTTGCCAGTTCAACATTCTCTGCGCCAGGATTAAAAATAATGCGTTTTGGATTCAAATTAAAAATGTAATCGTAATAAGGCTTCTGATTCATGGCGTTCAGGTACATCGTGATCGTGTCCACGCCATCCTCCAACGGGTTATCATTGTGAATTTCAATACCGTTGATTTCCCCTTTTTTATTGCCAACGGCGACCACCTCATGCCCTTTATCCTGCAAGCGCCGCACCGCTGCGTACGCATAGCGGGTAGGATTGGGCGTAGCGCCAAGAACAACTGTTTTTTTCATATTTTCTTTTTTACCACTGAGACCACTTAGTCTAAAATGAACGTGAGTTATGGATAAAATGAATTGTATTACACTGATAATCAAACAATAAAATGCACTTAGAAACATTCACAAAAAATGGATTCAAGCGCTACGCTTCTTTTATTAAACCACCTTAGTCACCTTAGATCACCTAAATCCTAAACGGTGAATCCTAAGGTGTACTTAGATGCCTAAGGTGGTAAAAACTCTGATTTAGCTGCGCTAAATCCATCATTCACGTTAAATTAACCTTCGTGTATCAGTGTGCTTAGTGGTGAAAAATAAAAAAGCCCAAAGACCTTGCATAGAACGCCTCCGAGCTTTTTTGGTTTTATCAAATTCGTACCTCGTACTTAGAACTTCGTACTTTAAACTAAAAGTCGAATCGGATCTTCCAAAATTTGCTGTAATGTTTGCAAAAACTTTGCGCCCGTCGCGCCATCCACCGTGCGGTGATCGCAGGAGAGCGTCACTTTCATCATGTTGCCAACTTTGATTTCGCCATTTTCAACAATCGGTTTTTCAATAATAGCGCCGATTGCCAAAATACAAGAATCGGGCGGATTGATAATCGCCGTGAATTCCTCTATGCCAAACATACCTAGGTTAGAAATCGTAAACGTATTGCCTTGCATCTCTTCGGGCTGTAGTTTCTTGCTCTTCGCCTTGTCTGCATACATTTT
>CAZFBN010000217.1:0-6541 GCA_964517145.1 uncultured Saprospiraceae bacterium | reverse complement strand
GTGGCTATGGCGGCGACCGCGGTGATCGTGGCGGCTACGGCGGTGGCGGCGGTGGTTATAACCGTAACAGATACTAAGCAAATACATAGCTATTAACTAGCTGGTACGCTATACAAAAACCTCTTCTCGGCTACTGCTGGGAAGGGGTTTTTCCATTTTTTACAACAATTGTGACCTGCCATAGGGGATTTTTGTAAAAATGAGCATCTAAATAATAAAGATGAAATTTGATAATCAGCGATAAATTTGAACATCTATGAAAAACAAAATAATCATTGCGTTGCTCTCCATTCCTTTTTTGATGAGCGCTAGCTTCGCACAATCGAATTACAAATTGGATGCTTTTGATGAGATTTCCACCACGGGCAATATCGAAGTGATTTTGCAAAAAAGCGATGAAGAAAAAGCCATTGTAGAAACTTATGATATTCCCGAAGAAGAGTTGAATATTGGCGTACGCGGGCAAGTGCTTAAACTGAGTATGCTCAATTCCGTTTTTAGCAAGCACAAAAGAATTAAAGTTACGGTATTTTATAAAAATCTTCGTACCATCCGCGCACACGCAGGCGCAGAGCTAGAGGCGAAAGAACCGATTGAAGCGGATGCACTGGAAATTCGTACCACCAGCGGTGCTGATGTACTACTGGATGTGAAAGCCAATAAACTGGAAGCCAGCGCGACCGAGGGCGCTATCCTGCAATTGCGTGGTGAAGTAGAAAACCTGAAAGTATCGGCATCCACCGGCGGGCAATTGCGCGCATTTGACCTGAATGCCAAAAATACCTACGCGCGCGCAGGCACAGGCGGCGAGCTGAGCGTAGTGGCGCTGGAAAGCCTCGATGCCAATGCCAGCCTGGGCGGGCAAATCGAGTACAAGGGCGATCCTGACGAGCGCAACCGCAAAACGATGCTGGGCGGGAATGTGCGGAAGGTGCACTAAATTTAAATGACTGCTAACAGCACTTAAAGTGCTGTTAGCAGTCATTTAAATTATTTACCTTTGCCAAAAAAGCTACGGTATGAAGCACGCTTTTCTGCCTTCCGTTATTGCACGTATCCATCGGGTTACAGAAGATGCAACTCAAACATTTTCAACACTTTCCGAAACTCAACTCAATTGGCAACCCAGCGCCAGCCAGTGGAGCATTGCGCAATGCCTGGATCATATTATTACTTCTAACGAAACGTATTTTCCGCTGTTTGATGCTATTATGGATGGTAAATACAGCCCGAAGTTGTTAGAAAAAATCCCGTTGCTGCCGGAATGGTGGGGCAAGCTGTTGATTAAATCCTTAGACCCTGCCAATACCAAAAAATCCAAGACCTTTCCTGTTTTCCAGCCTCGCCAAAGCGACATACCGCCCACGATTGTGGAGGATTTTGCCGCGCACAATGCCGAATTGGTTGACTATTTTGAAAAATTAGATTCCGTCAGTTTGCATCAAATAATTATTACATCGCCCGCTGCTAATTTTGTGACTTATTCACTTAGAGACACCGTTTACATTTTGACCAATCACGAAGAACGCCACGTTTTACAGGCGAAGAACGTGATGGCATTGTCGGAGTTTCCTCAAGAAAGCTGATGTAATAATTCTTTTACTTTACTTTCAATCAAATCCCGAATGGTGTTAAACTCCGCCGGTTCTAAATGTTTCGGATCGGGAATTTGCCAGTCAATAAATTGCTTCGCAGGCATCCAGGGGCAGGCGTCGCCGCAACCCATCGTCACCACCGCATCAAACGGCGCGTAGGCTTCCACTTCTTGTAAGGATTTGCTATTATGTGTATTTAAATCATAACCAAGTTCTTGCATGGCTTTAATCGCTTTGGGATTCACCACACCCGATGGACGCGAACCAGCGCTGAAAGCTTGTACTTCTCCCCCACTGTGTATCGTGGCAAATGCTTGCGCCATCTGGCTGCGATTGGCATTTTCAATGCAGACGAATAGAATTTTTTTCATGTAAGTAGTCGAGCAGTTTAATAGTCGATAGTCAACAGTCTTAAAATGTTTAAAACCAGTTAATTGTATAAATTTTATTATAATTTAAATATGCTCCATTACTTAACAAAATCTCAGATAATTAAATTACAAGAATTACATTTTTATTATACGTGACTAAATATCAAGCAATTAAGATTCTGATTTCATGTTAATAATTTCTGATTTAGGATAGAAACGGTCGCGCAGCCAAAATGCTACATTGACCAATATAATTAAAGCCGGCACTTCTACCAGGGGTCCGATCACGCCGGCAAAAGCCTGCCCGGAATTGATACCGAATACGCCAATGGCTACGGCAATCGCCAGTTCAAAATTATTACCTGCTGCGGTAAAGGCAATCGAAGCATTTTTGGAATAATCTGCGCCCAATGCCTTACCGATAAAGAAACTCACCAAAAACATGATAACAAAGTAAATAGCCAATGGCATCGCAATGCGCAATACATCCAGCGGAATTTGAACAATCAACTCCCCTTTGAGGCTAAACATGATAACGATGGTAAATAAAAGCGCAATTAATGTAATGGGTGAAATAAACGGGATATATTTTTGCTCGAACCATGCTTTTCCTTTCCAGCGTATGAGTGCATACCGACTTACCACACCTGCCAGAAATGGAATACCCAGGTAAATGGCAACGCTTTCTGCAATTTGTCCAATGGTAATATTTACTTCCAATCCTGTAAAACCAAGAAGTGGCGGCATGATGGTAATAAAAAACCAAGCATAAACACTATATAATAATACTTGAAAAATACTATTAAGTGCCACCAGCCCAGCAGCATATTCACGATTACCTTCTGCCAGTTCGTTCCACACAATTACCATAGCAATACAGCGCGCTATACCGATGAGAATCAAGCCAATCATGTATTCAGGATAACCGCGTAAGAATATAACTGCTAGTAAAAACATTAAAATAGGACCGATTACCCAATTCAATAATAGCGAAACACCTAGTATTCTGGTATTTTTAAAAACCTGTCCTAACTGCTCATAACGCACCTTTGCCAGCGGCGGATACATCATCAAAATCAAGCCAATAGCCAAAGGAATATTAGTGGTGCCACGGGAAAAAGAATTAATAAACGTAGCGGATTGCGGCAGGGAATAGCCCAAACTGACACCCAGCGCCATCGCCAGGAAAATCCACAAAGTGAGGTAGCGGTCGAGAAAAGACAAGCGTTTGCGTTGCGTCGGATTGCAATTATCTGCCATCATTATTTAGTATCTTTTTCGTTTTTTAATAAGCTTTTCGCAACATATCAGCATATTCATTGGGCAACGGACTATTTTCCACAGCTTGTGCGGCTTTTTCTACATCATATTCAAAGCGAATGAATTCCACCTGCAGCGTTGAATTTGTAATACTTGTATTTTCTTCTATGTGTAAAATCACATAACCTCCCCTAGGATCACCGTCTTTGGGTTTGCCCACTGAGCCAATATTTATAGCGTGTCGGAAATGATTTTCATCAGAATTCAAAATTCTATGATATGGCTTGTGGGTATGTCCAAAGCAAAGAATATCGGCATCTGCCTGTTCCATGATGCGCAGTAAACTTTTTTCCTCCCGGTCTTCAAATAAATATTCATTGATTTTTCGGGGGCTGCCATGCACCAAAAGCAGATTAATTTTATCTTCATTTAGTTGCAATTCTATTCTAATATGTGCTGGTAAAGTGCGGAGGTATTGGCGCTCCTCTGGCTGCATGATACTGTTGGTAAATGATATAGAAATGGCACCCATGTCTTTGTCTCCCTGCGTTTTATAAGCACAACCACAGTCATTACTCATACGCCCGATGCCAAAATCATAATTCCCGGCAATGGTTGGGATATGCCTTTGACGAATCATTTGTATCACTTCGTTGGGCCAAATATTATACCCTACTAAATCCCCCAGGCAATAAATCGCGTCTGGTTTTCTTTGATCCATATCATGCAATGCGGCTTCCAATGCCGGCAGATTGGCATGAATATCACTAAATAAAGCTATTTTCATGATAATAATTAATTAAAGAGAGAGGATGTCATCAAATTATAAGGATGACATCCCGTTTTTTTATTTAGCAGCAGCCACTACCTGGCTCGCAACAACCTGATTTTCTGGCAAATACCGTAATGCTATAAATGCCGGTGCTGCTTTCTTTATAAGCATTTAATTCTTCTTTACTAATGTATTGTAATAAAATATCGTCGGGTATCATAATTTCTTTTTCCTTTTGCAATTCAATGCTTTCAAAACCCGTTTGACGAATTAATCCCAGGTATTCTTCCTTTTGAATCGCGCCCGACACGCAGCCTGCGTACATTTCCGCCGCTTCCTGCAAATCTTTTGGCAAATCGCCCACCAACACAATGTCCGAAATGCTGAAATGCCCGCCCGGCTTGAGCACGCGGTGAATTTCCTTGAAAACATTGGCTTTGTTGGGCACCAGATTCAACACGCAATTGCTCACAATCACATCCGCTACATTTGCAGAAACGGGCATTTCTTCAATATCACCATGACGAAATTCTACATTGTTGAAGCCCAATTTTTCTACATTTTTACGCGCTTTGGCAATCATCGCTTCGCTAAAATCCACGCCGATGACGCGTCCCGTTGCGCCCGTTTCATGCCGCGCAATAAAGGCATCATTTCCAGCACCGGAGCCGAGGTCGATTACAGTGTCGCCCGGTTTGATTTTGGCAAACTGCGTCGGCAAGCCACAACCCAAGTTTAAATCCGCATCTGGATTATAACCATCGAGTTGTGTATAATCATCTGCCATAATATTATATACATCGCCGCAACAGGCAGTCGTGCCGCAGCAAGCATCGGAGGAGTCGGGTGATACCTCTTGCAGCGCCAGTTCAGAGTATTTCTGGCGTACCAGTTCTTTCAGTTCTTGTTCTGTTTTCATAAAATTCAATTTTGAAAGCCAAGTGATATAATATTTTGTTAATTTTTAAACTTTAAATAATTTATCTTCAGCAATTTGTACAGATTTTATAATCTAATAAAGACCTGAATAAATCCTGCATGTCGCCCGTCATTCTTTCTAATGCTTCCCAATCAATGCAGTAGCACGATTTTTTGCCTTCAATTTCGCCTTTGATTAAGCCCGCCGCTTTCAATTCTTTCAAATGCTGCGAAACCGTTGCCTGCGCAAGCGGTAGAACTTCCACAATCTCACCACAAATACACATTTGATTTTCGGCTAATGTTTGCAAAATGGCAATCCGCGCCGGGTGCGACAAAGCTTTCGCCAATTCTGCCAATTGCACTAATTCTGCCGAAAATTCGGCACTTTTGTTTATCGCCATTATTCGATTAAAATTTATATCGCAAATATACGATGAATTATTTAAAAATCAAGCACGCTGAAAAAAAATTTTATAAAAAGTTACTTTTAGCATTGCTGAAACGTCTAAAAAATAAGGTTTTTTAGTTTATTCCAAACAAAATGTTTATTTTTGTAAACCAATGAGCCACCAAAACAAATGGAAAATCGAGTGCAAAAACATCAATGCCTGGAATGCGGGGAAGAAATCATCGGTCGCCCGGACAAAAAATTTTGCTCCGACCAATGCCGCAGCGCTTATAATAATAAATTGAATAGCGACGCTACTAATTTTATTCGAAATGTAAATAACATCTTGCGGAAAAATCGGCGTATTTTAGCTGACTTGAATCCTGACGGCAAAGCCAAGGTGCACAAAGACAAATTGCTCGAACGTGGATTTAAGTTCCACTATTTCACTAATGAATACGTTACGAAAAACGGCAATGTGTATCATTTTTGTTACGACCAAGGTTATTTACAATTGGATAATGATTTTTACGCACTCGTCGTTCGACAGCAATACGTAGAGTAGTGCAGCGTTCACGCTGCCTTTCGTCCAGCAACCTTTAGGTTGCTAAAAAATTATTACATCTAAATCAAAACACATGAAACCAAGCATTTTACTCACCATCATTAGCTTATTTACTTTATTATTTTTTACCCAGTGTCAACAAAACCCGCCCGCCACTGCCACCACCAACGAATCTGCTTCCGACACCCTCGCCTACGACTCCCTCCTCGCCCATCGCCTTGGCGCCGATGATTACGGCATGAAACAGTACGTCATGGCATTTTTAAAAGCCGGTCCAACCCGCGACCAGGACTCTTTAACCGCCGCCAAACTCTAGGAAGCGCACATGGCAAACATCAACCGCATGGCAGAAGAAGGCAAACTGGTTGTTGCTGGTCCATTCATGGATGATGGCGAATGGTGCGGTATTTACATTTTTAATGTAACAACAGTCGAAGAAGCTAAAGCTTTAACCGAAACCGATCCGGCCATTCAAGCCGGGCGTTTGGTGATGGAATTACACCCCTGGTACGGTTCGGCATCGATTGTACGAATATCTGATTTACATAAAAATATAGCTAAAAAGAATTTTTAATTTTTTATCTTAGCAAAAATATTTCACCTTAAACTCAACACCATGTCTTACTTTAAATACGTATTTATTTTAACATCGCTTTTTTTATTAATAAC
>CAZFBN010000216.1:0-6546 GCA_964517145.1 uncultured Saprospiraceae bacterium | reverse complement strand
AATTCTCTTTTTCCCGTTTCTTTTTATTCCCAGATTTTTAGTTGGGTAGAGTTATAACGTAGCATCTGGCTTTAACAAAAAAAAGTGGAACGGCACAATATTTTGCCTTACTTTTTGGTTAATAACTGGAATCTTGGAATTAATTGTATCACCTAAAAGCAGTTCATGAAGCAAACCTTTACATCTGAACATTTACTTCGTTACATTTATCGAGAAACTGCTACTTCCGAAACGCTTGCCATCGAAGCAGCGCTGCGAGAAGATGATCAGTTGTGGGACAAGTACGAGGGATTGCACGCATCTTATCGTCAATTGCCAAAAGCAACTTTTCGCCCATCCAGCAAAACCATCCAAAATATTTTAACTTACAGCAAGCAAACAGCAGTAGAAAAACAAGCATAATGCTTTCTTTCTGGTAAATGGAAAGTCCTTAATTGGCGGATTTAGCTGATTAAGGATTTTTATTTTGTGTTAATCTTTTTTTTCTTTAAAAAATTCGTTACCTTTTTATTCCAATTTCGTCTAATAAAAAGAGCGACAAAAAGTTGCTAGAATGCAACAAAAAATTTATATTTGCACATCTTACAACAAAAAGTTTTTTTTGCTTAAAAAACAGCATCCATGTCAAAAGATAAAGAAGCGAAACTCAAAGCCCTCCAATCAACGGTGGACCGCCTCGAGAAAACCTATGGAAAGGGCACCATTATGCGTTTGGGCGAAAAGCAGGTAGAAGCCGTAGAAGTGATTCCAACTGGCTCCCTGGGATTAGACGTTGCATTGGGCGTCAACGGTTTTCCCAAAGGACGGGTGATTGAAATTTATGGACCTGAATCTTCAGGTAAAACCACGCTCGCTATTCATGCCATTGCCGAGTGTCAAAAAGCAGGCGGTATTGCCGCTTTTATTGATGCGGAACACGCTTTCGACCGCTTTTATGCGGAAGCATTGGGGGTAGATACCGACAATCTGCTTATTTCGCAGCCTGACAATGGGGAACAAGCGCTGGAAATTGCCGAAAACCTAATTCGCTCCGGTGCAATTGATATCATTGTGATCGACTCGGTGGCGGCGCTGGTGCCACGCAGCGAGATTGAAGGCGAAATGGGCGATTCTAAAATGGGCTTACAGGCGCGATTGATGTCGCAAGCCATGCGTAAGCTGACAGCAACCATCGGCAGGACAGGCTGCTGCTGCATTTTTATCAACCAGCTGCGCGAAAAAATCGGCGTGATGTTTGGTAATCCTGAAACGACAACAGGTGGTAATGCCTTGAAGTTTTATGCTTCCATTCGGATTGACATTCGTAAAACCGGTGCAGGTATTAAAGATAAAGATGGCAACATTCTCGGCAATCACGTGCGCGTGAAAGTGGTAAAAAATAAAATGGCACCGCCCTTCCGTGTGGCAGAATTTGACATCGTTTTTGGCGAAGGTATCTCTAAAAATGGCGAAATCGTGGATATGGGCGTGGATACTGACATCATTCAGAAAAGTGGTGCCTGGTACAGCTACAATGGTGCAAAAATTGCGCAAGGACGCGAAGCTGCCAAGCAATTTTTAGCCGATAATCCGGAAGTTGCTAAGGAAATTGAATTGAAAGTGAAGGAAAAATTGACGAGCGGTACGCTTGTGAAAGCCACTAATAAAGTAGCTGAACTGGACGGTGTGGAATCAGCCGTAGAAGCAGATGAGTTTTAATATAAAATCAGGTGGCGCCTATTTTTTACAAAAGCGTCACCTGATTGTTGTATTTTAACAATGAATCAATTTTTCTAATTCTTCTTTTACAAAACAACCTAATTCACTGACCGCTTGCTTTGAAAAAGCAAAGTGAATGCCCGCGGCTTGGTACACCTCGTTGATGGGTTTGGAATAACCTAAGCTCAACGCGTTGATGTAATTGTTCAAAGCTTGCTGCGGACTTTCCCGATATTGTTTCCAAATAGCAATCGCGCCTAATTGAGCCATACCATATTCAATAGAGTAAAAGGGTGCTTCAAAAATGTGCAACTGCTTGTGCCATAGGTATTTGTGGTAATGATCGAGCCCTGTTCGGTCAATATTGCAAGGATTAAATTCTATGTAAATTTTCATCCACTCCGCCTGGCGTTCCGCCCGATTATGATGTGGATGCGTATAGAGCCAGTGTTGGAATTTATCTACCGTAGCGATCCAGGGTAGTAAGCGTAGAACATTTTCTAACTGGTTGATTTTCGCGCGGTGCAAGTCTTCTGCTGTTGTAAAAAACACATCCCAGTGCTCCATGGTAAGCAATTCCATTGTCATTGCAGCTAGTTCAGCAATTTCAGAAGGCAATCGTTTGGAAGCGCCCAACTTTTGATCGCGTGTCAAATAGGAATGAACAGCGTGCCCGCTTTCGTGCGTGATGGTGCGAATGTCACTCATCAGTTGTGCCGCATTCATAAACAAAAACGGCACTCCCGACAAGTGTAGCGGCATGTTGTACCCACCTGGGCGTTTGCCGGGGCGCGATTCTAAATCTAGGTGTCCCAACTCCTGCATGATGGACAATACCTCGCCAAAAAGTGGATGAACCTGAGAAAGGCATTCGATGGTTTTTTCTAGCAAATCCTGGGCATTTTCATAAGGGCGCAGCGGCATTCTACCACTCACATCCACATTCAGATCCCAGGGGCGCAACGAGTGTAAATCCAGCGCACTTTTTCGATACTCATTTAATTCTTCTACCAAGGGCAAAATCTCCGAGGCGATAGAATCATGAAAATTCAGGCAATCTTGGACGGTGTAATCGAATCTGCCGAGCGCGCGAAATTTATAATCGCGGAAGTTTTCAAAACCAGTATTCACCGCAATTTGGTGTCGCTTTTGCATTAAATCATCGAACAAATCCTCCAGTTGTTCGGCATCTTGCAACACACGCTGACTAATTTTATGATAAATGGATTCACGACAGCCCCGATCAGGCTCTTCCAGAAGTGTGCCAGCTTTTTGCAAAGTCAGCTGCCGACCATTCATTCCAATGGTCATTTCTGAAAAAATCTTGCCGTATTCTCTGGATTTCAATTGCACCTCTGTCGAGAGTGGAATATTTTCCGAGCTGAATAAATCGACGGCATTGCGAATGTTACGGATGTAAATGGAAAATTCTGCCGGATGTAATTCTCCCACATACGGACAATCTACCAACTTCTGATTCAATTCATTGTCAAAAGCAGCAATGCGCGGATACAATTCCTGAACGGCGTACTGGTACAATTCCAGCGCCTGAGTGTCCGTGTTGTCGCTTGTAACCTTGATGTAACGCCAGGCAAAAGCCTCGCTCACCGTAGCGTCCAGTTCACTGCGATCATAAATCCAACGTTCCAAATCTTGCACTGTATGCAAGGGTCTTTTCAAAAGTTCTTCATAGTACGGCTTCAATTTTGACCAAACGGTCAATTTAAAACCTTTGGGCAAATACTCTTTTTGCCGGGGTAAGGGTAGCGTAGTAGCGGTCATCTTATCAGTTTTCTTAAAGTGTTTGATCTGCTGCCGCTTGGCTACCACTGCCCTGAGGAAAGTTTATTCCTCCTCTTCGCTGGCAGGAGGCGTGGCTTCAGCTTGCAGCATCCCGTTTGAGTTCAATATTCCAAACCACTTGATCGTTTTCTTAATATCTCCGATGCGTACCCGATCCCGATCATATTCGGGCAGTACCTGTGCGAAATAAGCCTGTAACTCCTTGGTAGAAGCATCGGGGCTAATGGGCGGATTGCTGTCCATTTGCGCCAGCATATTGGCAAATACATTTTTCAACTCCGTCGTTTCACCATCCTGCGTATAAATGCCGATGGATTCCAACGGGGTGAACTGATGCCCGCGCGCTGGTACAAATTTGCGCTTACCTGAATCTAATTCTTCGATAATCAACCCGTTAGTGCGATTGGCAACCATGCGATAGACGCCAGACATGCCAGTGATGGCGACAAGTTTCTCCAGATTCATACCTTTTGTCCTCTTTGATGTTGAGGTGCAAAGTTACGCACTAATTTCGCTTGGTGATAGCCTAAATCTCAAAGCCTGTTAGAATTGCTCTATTTGTGGGGGTAAATTTCGATTGAAGAGAACCTTTCTCAAAAGCTGCCATAAAAATACGGTGTTTTTTGTTCAGTTCAAAGGGGCGAGGGCAGATAAATTTTTAACATTTCAAAGCGAACTTTACAAATGCTGTTTCGCACAAGTTTTTTAAAAGCTTAGCCAACATAATATAGTCTTTAAATTTTCTAATATCTCAACAACCGCTCCAACTGCGCCTTCAATCTTTCCACCGGCAAAAACTGCTTTTCCAAAATCGTTGAAAACGGAATCGGGGTATCCAAACTCGCTGCCCTTAGCACCGGCCCATCCAAATGCTCAAACAAATGCTCGGAAATGTACGCCGCAAGTTCCCCACCCAAACCGCCAAAAAGCGTGTCTTCGTGCAGAATTATTACTTTATTCGTTTTCTTTATAGTTATGTCAATGGCTTCATAATCAATTGGTAACAGAGTGCGTAAATCAAGAATATCAGCGCTGATGCCCATTTCTTCCACGACTTTCATTGCCCAGTGCACACCGTAGCCGTAGGTGATGATGGACACATCCGCTCCTTCGCGCACGAGCTTCGCCTTGCCAATTTCCACGGTGTAATAATCATCGGGCACCTCGGCGGAAACGCTGCGGTACAAGGCTTTGTGCTCAAAATAGATCACCGGATTCGGGTCTTCAAAACTCGCGGTCAGCAAGCCTTTGGCATCGTATGGATTGGAAGGATAAACGACCTTCAAACCCGGCGTATGCGTGAACCACGCCTCATTGCTTTGCGAATGGAAAGGTCCCGCGCCGGTGCCCGCGCCCGTCGGCATGCGAATGACCACGTCGGCATTTTGACCCCAGCGGTAGTGCAATTTGGCGAGGTTATTCACAATCTGTGTCATGCCAACACTCACAAAATCAGCGAATTGCATTTCGACCATTGTTTTGAAGCCTTTCAAACTCAAACCCAAACCAATGCCGATAATCGCGCTTTCGCAGAGCGGAGTATTCCGAACGCGTTCTTTACCAAACTGTTTGACAAATCCGTCGGTAATTTTAAAAACGCCGCCGTACTCGGCAATATCCTGCCCCATCAAAACGAGATTGTCGTGCTTTTCCATCGCCTGGCGTAAGCCGTCAGAGAGCGCATCAATAAAGCGTTTGTTCGTGGTTTTGCCAGAAATTGGATTTGTAACAACCTGATTGTAAGGCGCATACACATCCTGCAATTCTTGTTCGACGGAGGGTGTTAGTTCCGGTTCGTTGTTTGCCGTTTCCCAGGCTTTATCAATTTCTTTTTTAATTTTTTTGCGAATGCTGTCGATTTTGGATTGGTCAAGCAAGCCGATTTCCGAGAGGTAGTTTTCATAATTTGTTAGCGGGTCTTTCGTTGCCCAGAAATCCATCAACTCCTTCGGCACATATTTTGTACCCGAGGCTTCCTCGTGCCCGCGCATTCGGAAGGTGAGACATTCGACTAAAACCGGCTCAGGATTTTCTCTTAATTCTTCAGTAAGTTTAGTTAATGTATTATAAACTTCCAGAATATTATTTCCATCCATCACGACCGAACGCATCCCGTAACCAATCGCGCGATCCGCCAATCGGGCGCAGCGGTACTGCTCATTCGTGGGCGTGGACAAGCCATAACCATTGTTTTCAATCAAAAAAATAACCGGCAGTTGCCAGACTGCCGCGGTATTCAACGCTTCGTGAAATTCGCCTTCGCTCGTGCCACCCTCACCGGTGAATGCCAGCGAAACGCGGTTTTCTTTTTTCAATTGATGTGCCAACGCTACCCCAGCTGCCAAGGATAACTGCGGACCCAAGTGCGAAATCATGCCTACAATGCCATATTCCATCGTGCCAAAGTGAAACGAGCGATCCCGACCTTTGGTAAAACCATTCATTTTGCCTTGCCATTGTGACAACAAGCGGTCGAGCGGCACTTCGCGCGTGGTGAAAACGCCCAGATTTCTGTGCAAGGTAAAAATCAATTCATCCGGAAACAGCGCAGCCGTCGCGCCCACCGAAATTGCCTCTTGCCCAATGCCAGAAAACCACTTGCTCACCTTGCCCTGCCGCAGCAGCAACAGCATTTTTTCTTCCACCATGCGCGGTTTGAGCAGCAGTTGATACAATTCTAACAACTTTTCATTGGTGAGATTTCCCCGTTCAAATATGATTTTTTCAGTATTAATGGTTAACATAAGCCGGTTTTATAAGTGCGAACTTACAATTTTGCAATCTGCAATTTGCCTTCTAAAATCACAAATTTTTTTTCTAGGCGTATAAAATTTCTAGTACTCTACCCAACTTTTTTTATCCAGAGGCGATCCGAGCTTGTTGTACAGATAGCCAACGCAAAAAACGACACAATAGGTGTTGCCAAACTTGGATATCGTCTTTCCATTATTTTTTGAGGGCATGTCGCACCACGATTTTGTTTTTTTAGGATGAGCTTGTTTAAAATTGATAAATAATCTTAATATTAATCAATAAATGAGTGTT
>CAZFBN010000215.1:0-6686 GCA_964517145.1 uncultured Saprospiraceae bacterium | reverse complement strand
AAAGATGGCGGTCAAACTTGGGAAAACATTTCTGATGGCTACTTTGGCGGCTCCATTGGTGCCGTGGCAGTAAGTGAATATGATAATAACGTGATTTATGTTGGTGGTGGTGAAGTCACAGTGCGAGGGAATGTGTCGCAAGGCTACGGCATGTGGAAATCAGAAGATGCCGGAAAAACCTGGAAATCCATTGGTTTAAAGAATTCTCGTTTGATTCCAAGAGTACGCATTCACCCGAAAAATCCGGATTTGGTGTATGCTGCTGTTCTAGGGGATTTGTTCAAATCAAGCGAGGAGCGCGGCGTGTATCGCAGTAAAGATGGCGGCAAAACTTGGGAAAGAATCTTGTTTGCCAATGCAGACGCAGGTGCCGTGGATTTGACTTTTGATCCAAATAATCCACGGATTTTATATGCTTCTACCTGGCGCATTCGGCGTACACCGTACAGCTTGGAGAGCGGTGGCGAAGGTTCTGATCTTTGGAAAAGTACGGATGGTGGCGACACTTGGAAGAAAATTACGGGCAACAGAGGTTTGCCAAAAGGCATCTGGGGGATCGTAGGCGTGAGTGTTTCTCCGGTCAATTCCGACCGAGTGTTTGCAATCATTGAAAATGAAAACGGTGGCGTATTCCGCTCGGACGATGCCGGTGAAACCTGGACAAAACTTAACGATGATCGCAATTTGCGCCAACGTGCCTGGTATTATACGCGTATTTATGCAGATACAAAAGATCAGGACATTGTGTATGTAATGAATGTTTCTTATCATAAATCAACCGACGGTGGTAAAACATTCACTTCTAATAATGCTCCACACGGCGACCACCATGATCTTTGGATTGCACCAGAAGACAATCAGCGTATGGTGATTGCAGACGATGGCGGCGCTCAAGTATCTTTTGACGGCGGTGAAAACTGGTCCACCATGATGAATCAACCGACCGCACAGTTCTACCGCGTTGTTACTGACAACAGCTTCCCTTATCGCATTTATGGCGCACAGCAGGATAATTCTACCTTGAGAATCAAACATCGTACTGATGGATTTGCCCTCACCGAGCAAGATTGGGAAGTGACCGCAGGTAGCGAAAGTGCCCACATTGCAGTGGATCCACTGAATAATGACATTGTATATGGTGGCAACTACGGCGGCTTTTTGGAAAAGAAAAATCATGCCAATGGTCAGGAGCAATCGGTCAACGTATGGCCCGACAACCCGATGGGACACGGCGTGGAAGATATGAAATACCGTTTTCAGTGGAACTTCCCAATTTTCTTCTCTCCGCACGATCCAAAGAAATTATACACTTTATCCAACCAGGTGCATGTAAGTTACAACGGCGGTAAATCTTGGGAACACATTAGCCCGGATTTAACGACCAATGATAAGAGTAAAATGGGTCCTTCCGGTGGTCCGATTACAAAGGATAACACCAGTGTGGAATACTATTGTACGCTGTTTGCGGGCTGCGAATCGCCTTACGAGAAAGACGTGATTTGGGTAGGTTCTGACGATGGCTTGGTGCACGTGACGCGCGATGGCGGCAAAAACTGGAGCAAAGTGACGCCTGCCGGTGCACCGGAATTTATGATGTGGAACAGCATTGATCCTGATCCATTTACCAAAGGAGGCGCTTACATCACCGGAACGCGTTATAAATTAGGCGATTATAAACCTTATATTTATAAAACGGAAGACTACGGTAAAACTTGGAAGAAAATTACCAATGGCATTGCGGACGAACATTTTACCCGTGTAACCCGCGCCGATCCAAAACGCAAAGGCTTGTTGTATTGTGGTACCGAAACGGGCATGTACATTTCTTTCGACGATGGTGCAAATTGGAAATCTTTCCAAATGAATTTGCCGATTGTGCCAATTACAGATTTGACAATTAAAGACAATAACCTAATTGCCGCTACCCAAGGTCGTGCGTTTTGGTTGATTGATGATTTGACGCCATTGCATCAATTGAACCAGCAAATTGCCCAAAGTAAGCACCATTTGTACAAGCCAATGGACGCTTACCGTTTCGGTAGTGCCGGAGGATTTGGCAGAGTACCTAAAAATGCTGGTCAAAACCATCCAGGCGGGGTAATGGTAAACTTCTACCTGAAAGAAAAACCAAGCCCTGATACCGAAGTGAAGCTTGCATTTTATGAAGCAGATGGTGATTTAATCAAAGAATACTCTACCAAAGCGAAAGAACGTCCTGATCAATTAGGAGAATTAAAAAATGGTGGTAACCTGTTTACCTGGAACATGCGTTACCCCGACATCAAGCGCTTCGACGGCATGGTGCTTTGGGCTGGTCGTAGTGTGGCACCTCGTGCCGTGCCTGGAGAATACCGGGTGCGTTTGATTATTGGCGATCAGATGCAAGAATCAACGTTTAATATTCTGAAAGACCCACGTCTCACAGAGGTGACGCAGGAAGACCTCGAAGCACAGTTTAATTTCGTTTGGCAAATCAACCAAAAAGTGTCCGAAGCACACCAGACGATCATTGACATCCGCGATATCAAAAAGCAATTGAAGGCTTACACCGATATTTTGAAAGACAAGCCGGAGGCAAAAGAAATTGTGGACAAAGCTAAGGAGATTGAAAAAGAATTGACCAAAGTGGAAGAGGAATTGTACCAAACGCAAAACCGCAGTGGACAAGACCCGCTGAACTTCCCGATCAAACTCACCGATAAACTTGGCGGTGTGGGTGCGCTGTCTAACAATGGCGACGCTCGCCCCACACAGCAGGCTACGGAGGTACGCACCGAATTGACGGTAAAAGTAGATGAAGAGTTGAAAACCTATCGTCAGGTTCGCGATACGCAGTTGCCGCTCTTCAACAAGCTGGTACGCGAAAAAGGCATCGAACCGATTGTGGTGAAAACGCCAACGCGTTCGTAAAAAGGGAATTGCTGTTAGCACGTAAATGCTAACAGCAACTCTTTTTTATTGATACGTAAATATGCCTTTCAATCCACCAATTAACACTTCAAACTCGCCCGGTTCCGTCACCCATTTATTGTCCAATCCTACAAAAGCAAGGTCTTTCGCCTGAATACTAAACGTTACCGTTTTACTTTCGCCCGCTTTCAAATTTACTTTTTCAAAGCCGCGCAGGCGCTTCACGGGAGGCGTGATGCTGGCAACCTTATCGCTTATGTAAAGCTGCACGACTTCTTTGCCTTCGCGCTTTCCGGTGTTGGTAACGGTGACAGTAATGTCTATAGTACCCGAAGGCGACAAGGTTTTACTGCTCATTTTTAAATCGCTATAAGCAAACGTTGTATAACTCAAGCCAAATCCAAATTCAAACTGCGGTTTGTAATCATTGACTTCCGCCCAATAATGGTCATAAGTGAGTAGGGCGTTCACATAGCGCGGATAGGTGTATGGAAGCTTGCCACTTGGATTCGCATCGCCGAATAAAATTTCGGTGATAGCGCGACTACCTTCATTACCAGGCAGATAGCCCAACAAAATGCCTTGCGCTTTATCCGCAATGGCGCTAATGATGCGTGGACGACCTTCCAGCAAAACCAACACCATCGGTGTGCCCGTAGTTGCGATGGCATTCACCAAATCAAGCTGTGGTTGCGAAAGCGTCAAATCATCAATGTTTCCGGGAGTTTCGGTGTAAGTCATTTCGCCAATGCAAACAATCGCTACACCTGCTTTTTTTGCTTCAGCGGCAGCTTTTGCAATGTTAATAGGCTTGTCCACCGCTACACCTTCCACGTAAGTTACATTACCTTTCCCAATTTTATTTTGAATGGCTTCCAGTAAAGTTTGCTTACCAGGCGTATTGTATTTTGGATCATTGCCCTGCCAGGTGCCCGACCAGCCACCGTTCAAGCAATTCAAGGAATTTGCCGTCGGACCCGTCACCAACACTTTTCGATTTTTAGCAATCGGCAATATATTTTTATCATTTTTTAATAAAGTGACGGATTCCAAAGCAGCTTGGAACGCAGCATCCGCGTGCTCTTTGGAAGCAAATTTGCTGTAATCGCCTTTTGGAATTGGATTTTCAAACAAGCCCAATTTTACTTTTAATGTCAAAATGCGTTCTACCGCTTCATCAATGCGACTCATGGGTACTTTTCCTTCCAGTACCAGTTCTTTTAATAAAACCGGGAACTGTAAATCGGTTGGAACCATACTCATGTCAATACCCGCGTTAATGGCTAACTGAATGGCTTCTTTGTAATCTTTGGCGATCTTATGCCGTTGATACAACATGACAATATCATTCCAATCGGATACGACTAAACCCTTGAATCCCATTTCATTGCGCAACAAATCCGTCAGTATTCGTTTACTGGCGTGAACGGGTTCACCATTGATGTCTCCTGAACAAATCATAATTGTAGCCGCACCTGCATCTACCGCAGCCTGAAAAGGTGGCACGTGAATTTCGTACATTTGCCGCTCAGGAATGAACACCGAGGTGCGATCTTTGCCCGTCCAAGGCATACTATACCCCAAGAAATGCTTCATACAAGCTGCAATTTGATAATCGCTCGCCAGATTGTCGCCTTGAAAACCGCGCGTCATGGCAGCGCCCATGCGACCGGACAGCAACATATCTTCGCCGAAGTCCTCCCAAATGCGGGGCCAGCGAGGGTCGCGCCCGATGTCCTGCACCGGCGCAAAAGTCCAGGGAATGTAGGAAGCTTTGGTCTCATACGCCGTGATTTTTCCGGTTGTGTACGCCAGATCGGTGTTCCACGTAGCTGCTAAGCCAATTTGTTGTGGAAATAAGGTCGCACCCAAGGTATAACCCGCGCCATGCACCGCGTCAATGCCATATAAAATCGGAATTTTGCTCGCTTTTTCTTTGGTAGCCACCTCTTGAATAGTGGTTAAAATCTTTTGCCATTCTTCTTTGGTGTAAGCGTGCCCTGCCACATTCAGAATGGAACCCACCCGATGCTTCACCAACACTTCGCGCAGCTTTTGCATGTCTAATTGATGCGGTTTTTTGAAAGCGCCATTTTCTCGTACCAGGAGCATATCAATAGCGAGTTGCGTCATTTCGCCAATTTTATCGGTCAAATCCATTTTGGACATTACATCATAGACTTGTTGGCGCGTTGCCGGGTCTGTATCATAACGTTGGGCAGAAAGGGTATTAGAAAACAACAGCAGGCAGCCAAAACCCACCAAAAGTGCGGCTAATCGGAGGATGGTCTTCATTTTGTACAGATTTAGTTAGAAAAAAAAAGCGGTCAACTCCGCTCAGGTGATAACCGCTGTGAATGGAGCCCAATTTAGAACTTATGATAGAGCAAAACAATGCGGAATGTCGCCAAAATGCTTATTAAAAATCATTTAGCAGAATTGAAAAAACATTTAATCTTAGACGTTGACACATCGGCGACTTTTTATTGCCGTAGCAGTAAATCGGCGACTAAAGGTCGCCGGTACAATTTTGCAAACCAACATTTAAACGTCTTTCTTTTTTCTACAAGAATCTATCTTTTTTTATAATGAACTTGTTTAAAATTGATAAAAAATTTTAATATCAGTCAATAAATGAACCGTTTTTGCAATCTGCCACAAAAACACGAAGGCACAAATTTTACACAAAACTTTTGTGAGATTTAGTGTTTTGGTGTCTTCGTGGCGAAATTAGGTGCTTTATCAAAGATACCAGCTAAGTTTATATATTAAATAAAATCTTTAATTTTAAACAACTTCTAAGAAAGCGTGCCACACTTGTAAGTAAGAGTCTGTATTATTTTTGTAAAAGATAAAGGCATATCATAAAAAGTAAGAGGCATATGAGTATTTGTAAAAGGCGACTTTGTATTTGTAAGAGGGAAGTAAGAATGTGTCAAAGACCTTTTGATAATGATAAGAGGGCTTTTTGAAATAATAAGAGCACAATTAAAAATTGTAAGAGCGCTTTTGTAAAATGTAAGAGACAAATCAATATTTGTAAGAGGACAGTTAGGAATTATAAGAGCATTTTTAGGAAATGTAAGAGGCAAATCAATATTTGTAAAAGCACATTTAATAATTGTAAAAGTTATTTTATTAGGACTTTCGCATAAAAAAATTAAAAAATACCAATAACGATTGGATTTTCGAGTTTTTGAATTAAAAAAGGTTTCAAAAGTTCTTTGTTAAGTTGATAAACCGTGATTTGGCATTTTTTAGCATGGATTTTAAGGGATAACCAAGCGTGATAACAACAGGCTAAATGGTTTCTTTGAGAACGGCACTGACATTTTTCAGAACCGGTGAGTTGTTTATACTCGCGGTGCAGTTGCTCGATGCGCCATCGCTCGGCGTTGACTTGGTCAGCCACACCAGCGTGCATCAAGCCATGTTCGTTCCCACTGTACTGGCGTTTGACCAATTCGATGAACTATGAATATCTTTTGTCTTGTACCGAATCATCCACCAGGAGAAAGCCTTCGGTACTGTTGTGGATAAAAGGCGATACAGCCTTCCACAATTGTCGAGGCGTGAAGCGCGAATGTTTCAAGAAATTGCTGACTACATCGAGGCTCATCTTGGGTTTGTGTTCCGCCAAATGACTACACGTGTAGTTCAAGGGCGTACTTATCAAGTATTCAATATAATCTTTTTTACTTAGCATTTAACCAAGGTATTCTACTTATTCCAAAATAACAAATCTATATTTAATGCGAAAGTCCTAATAAAGTTAG
>CAZFBN010000214.1:5131-6727 GCA_964517145.1 uncultured Saprospiraceae bacterium | reverse complement strand
TTTTCGCTAATTTAACCTTTCTTTTTTCCCTAGCATTACTTGTTTAGTTCTACCCGCATCCAATCGGCTGTCGGGCGTTGCTGTACTATTTTTGAACATGCGAATTTGTTCTTTTAAAGAAGCGATGTGCGCAAATCTAAAACATTGCAATTTTCTAATTTCGATTTTTTGTAAATTTACCACTGACTTTTTCACGAATCATTGGTAAAAAATGATGCAATATCGGCAGTTTGCACCCGCGCTGGCATTACGCCCCTACATAGCAGCCTATTGGATGGTGAAAGGGTATTGCTCGCAGCAGGAAACCGTCAATGTGATGCCCGATGGTTGTGTCGATTTAATCCTAAATTTAGGGGAAGCCGTCCGCTCTAACCATCAAGGGACGGTGCTACGGCAAGAGAAGCCTTATTTAATAGGGACTTTTTTACAGATGAAACACAATTATTTGAAAGATGAGATTCATTTATTCGGCATTCGGTTTAGACCCGGCGGGTTTACCTGTTTTTATAAGCAGGATGCGATGCACGAGTTTGCTAATCAAGTGATGGAATTTGAATCCAAATTGTTTCCCGATCCTTCAAAATTGCTACAGTCGCCAATTGTCTATCTCAACCGTTTTTTCTTGCAGCGGTTGAATCCACCGCGAAATTCCTTACAATCCTTCCTGGCTGACATCCAACGCTGTAAAGGGCAAATTCAGGTTGCAGCCTTGTGCAAAGCGCATTTTATAACAGAACGGCAACTGGAGCGGTATTTTAAACAGCACATCGGCTGTACACCCAAAGCCTACATCAATCTCACTCGTTTTCAACATGCGTTTGAGCTGATTCAATACAATGCTGACGGCAAAAGTCTGATGGATATTGCGTTTGAAGCGGGTTACTACGACCATGCTCACCTCGCCAACGACATGAAGCGCTACACGCTTGTGACGCCCTCTTCCCTTAAACTGTCTCACCTTTCCCAAACAGTGACGGCGGGCAAATTCCAGTCTTTGACGACCTAAAAATTACAATGCATTTTGTCGGGTTTTTCCAAAATTTAAATTTGGCCTAAGTAATAATTTTGCATTGTCTTTACAAATAGCAAAACACCCAAACACCTATGAAAAAAATTCTTAAAATCACCGCCTGGATACTGGGCATTGTCGCGCTGTTGCTCGGCAGTACAGCAGCCTGGATCAACTACGCTCCCGCTCCTAAGTACGACCCGCCGGCTATTCCCGACCTGCAAGTATCCGTCACGCCCGAACGCGTAGCGCAAGGTGCCAAACTTGCCTCCACGCAATGTGTAATGTGCCACTTGGGTAAGGATGGCAAACTGAGCGGGAAATACATGGAAGACGTAACGCCGGAATTTGGTAAAATTGCCAGTATGAATATTACCCACCATCCAGAGCGCGGCATTGGCAAATGGAACGATGGCGAATTGTATGCTTTCCTGCGCACGGGCTTGCGCACAGACGGCTCTTTCAATGTGTTTATGCCCAATTTCCCGAACATGGCAGACGAAGATGTGTATGCTATCATTGCCTGGCTACGCTCTGACGACCCTCGATTGGAACCCTCCGAACGCCTCCAGGAGTCTAATCAATTA
>CAZFBN010000214.1:0-5031 GCA_964517145.1 uncultured Saprospiraceae bacterium | reverse complement strand
CCCTTTTGTCAAAAGGCTTGATCAAGTTTGTCATCAAACCTTCTGCGATGCCCAAGCAGCCTATTCCACTGCCAGACACGACGAATCCGGTAGCCTGGGGACGTTACCTTGCCAATTGCGCTTACGATTGCTATGCTTGCCATTCGGCTAGTTTTACCACGCTTAACCCTGCAAAACCGGAAAAATCGGCTGGCTTTTACGGGGGTGGCAATGAGATGATGGACTACAACGGCAATATCATTTTATCAAAAAATATCACGCCCGATAAAGCAACCGGCATTGGCAACTGGACGGAGGAGCAATTTGTCACCACTTTGAAAACCCTGCGCCGCCCCGATGGTACCATGCTGCGCTACCCAATGATGCCTTACGGGATGCTGACAGATGGAGAGCGCAAAGCCATTTATGCTTACCTACGTACCGTGCCGCCTATTCAAAATGAAGTCTGGTAGAAAGTTAGAAGGACTGCAAGCAAAAGTGAATGTAAATTTTAATCAAACGGTAAAATAATGGCAACATCCGGTCAAATACTTGAGAATAAAGTAACCGGCGAAAAGGTGAAGTATCTAAAAACCGCGCAAGATACCAAGGGCGCGTATGTCGAATTTGAAATGTGGGCAGCGCCGAAATGCTCCATGCCAGTGCGGCATATCCATCCCCGACAGACAGAGGAAATGGAGGTATTATCTGGCGTGCTCAAAGTGGAATGCAACGGTAAGGTGCAGCACCTCCAAGCAGGGGAAAAAATTTCGATTCCCCCCAAAGTGCCTCATCAATGGTGGAATGAATCGGAAGACATCACCGTTCATACCCGATTTTCGCTTACCCCTGCTTATAATTTTGAAGTCATGCAGGAGCAAATTTTTGGCATTTTTAATACAAAAGGCAAACTCTCCTTTTTGCAAATCATGGTCATGGCAAAAGAATATGATATGATTATTGCAGGACCGCCCATTTTTTTACAGAAAATCATGTGGCTTTTGTTAGCACCAATTGGCAGATTATTTGGTCTTAAAAAATATGATCCAGCATTTAGCAAAAGTTAATCTTGTATAATTTACAACATCATAAACTGGAAACAAATTATAATCTTACCGAGGAATTGAGCATAAAAAATTGCTAACAAATTGCATTCCCTTTCCCAAACCTTCATATGGTTGCTTGAAAAGGTTTAGGAAAGAGAATGATTCTCTATCATTTTTCAAATACATATCCTAATTCTCCGAATCACACCCAATCGGCTGCCCGTCGGGCATCGCCTGGATTGTCGGTAATTTATATTCGCTCGGATTATTTTTAAACATACGGATTTGCTCTTTCAAATAAGCCAGATGCGCCTGTTGCGCTGGGTTTGAAGCAGTTTCATTCTTCATTTCTAACTCATTGATTTTCAACAACGCCGTAGCCCGAACTTGCTTCATGACACTTTCATCACCTGCCAGATTTAACAAATGATGTAATACGAGCTTTTCATTATTCCGTGCAATTTCTTTTTCATAATCAGAATAATCTCCTTTTACTTTCACGGATTCCAATAATTGTTCAAATAAATCATTCAAAGACAAGCGTTTGCCATCGCGTGCATGCTGCTCGACCACTCGCGCCATTCGCTGTGGATTCAACAACATGGTGAGAGTATGATTCGCTGAACTTTCTGCTGCTGCCAATGGATCAAAGGTATTGCCCGTATAAACTTTAAACAATTCCCGATCTCTTTGATAACCAGGTGGTTGCGGTGGAATTAATTTGATAATATTTTCTGGCAAGGCAAGGAAATTCGGATTCAACGTTTCTAATAAAATTGCCAAGGCATCGCGCTGCATTTTATCGTCCACCATTTCATTCGGCTTCGCGCCATCGCCGCGCACGGCGTAAGAATAATTTGCACCACCCACCACTTTCGACGCAGCTTCCACCTGATAACGATGTGATAAATATAACGGAACCAGCACATTTTCCAACGTCGCCATCGGCGCATTCGGCATGATGTTTTTTTCGCTAAAACGGCTCAAGGCGATCTTCCGATTCGTCATCATGCGCCGCAACTCCGTCATCGGGTCTTTTCCATTGTCCCACAAGTGATTATACGGATGCGCCGAAGAGGCAGGGCGACCATCTTGATCGGTCATGTAAGCCAGATTCATTGTAGAATAAGTCTCGGTCAGAATATCGCGCAGGGCTTTTGTCTCGTCCGTTCCTTTCGGGAAATCCTGATAGCCGTAGATAATCACGCGCTTGTCCCATTCGCCAATGCCGACGGCGTAGGCTTTCGAGTAATCGGCTTCGCCTTTGTTATTAATGGTCACCAGCGGATGCGGATAATCCATCACCGACGCGCGGTCATTGATGCTCGCTGCAAAATTATGCTGAATGCCCAGGGTATGCCCTACCTCGTGCGCCGACAACTGCCGCAGCCGTGCCAATGCCATCTGTTCCAAACGTGGATCAGGCTTCTCACCATTCGCATAAGCTTCCACCAAACCTTGTGCAATCAAAAAATCCTGCCGCACGCGCAGCGAACCCAGCAAAACGTGCCCTTTGATAATCTCGCCGGTGCGCGGATCGGTCACGGAACTCCCGTAACTCCAGCCCCGCGTAGAGCGATGCACCCAGTTAATCATATTATAACGAACGTCCATGGGATCGGCGTCTTCGGGTAACACTTTCACCTGGAAAGCATTTTTATAACCCGCCGCTTCATACGCCTGATTCCACCAGGAAGCCCCTTCTATCAATGCCGAGCGAATCGGCTCCGGCGTGCCGCGATCCAAATAATAAATGATCGGCTCTACTGCTTCGCTGACCTTTGCAGTTGGGTCTTTTTTCTTCAAACGATGGCGGGAAATAAAACGCTTCATAATCGGCTGGCTAATTGGCGTCGCATAATCCATATAGCTAATGCCAAAATAACCGGCACGCGGATCAAACATACGCGGCTGATAATCGCCATCGGGCAATTCCACCAAAGAATGATGCATCCGCACCGTCAACGCATCCGCCGAAGGAGCTACTGAGCGCACCAAGCCGCCGCGCGGGTCGCCGACAAAAGTAACGGTCGCTTCCATTTCGGTATTCTTTGGGAAATTCTTCGTCCGATCCAGGTAAATCGCTGAACGTGAATCATCTACGCGATACGTTCCTTGATTATTGGAAGCCAACCTTTGAATCACGCCGTGTGCATCGCGCAGCAAAAATGGTGTGAAGTCAATCAACGCTTTCGCATTGCCCCCTTGGGGGGTAGGGGTCTCTTCCAAAATTTCAGCCTTGAAGCCCCAAAGAATAGACTTTGCAAACGCCTGTTCCACCGACTTGCGCTCATCCGCATTCTCACTCACCGCCCGGAATTCCTGATTCGGCTGCAGGAGCATCACTTTCGGACCACTGTGCACAAACTTCACCACCCGATCCGCGCCCAACTGATTGCGGTCCAGCCCAATATCATTCGAGCCAAGCCCCTCGGTCAGCGAGTTCACATACAAAAATTCCGTATCCCATTTATCCACTTCCAGCCAGATTTTCCCCTCCTTCTCATCCCAGTAAAACTTGAAATAACCCGGATAAGCCTTCATACTGGCGGTCTTCCCGGCAATCGTTTTGGTATCTGTTGGTGTTTGCCCTTGCAAAAAAGCAAAAGGCAAGCATAATAACAGCAGTAGCTTTAGGTATCGCATGTTGTAATTCAATTTTTTTAGTTGGACAAGATAGGGAAATTTATTTTTCCTGAAAGGAGGACCGTTAAAATAGGTAGGCACTAAAAATTCACGCCAATAGAGATTTTATTATTATTTACGCAGCCTTTCGGCAATCTGTTTTTTCAAACGCTCAGATAACCAAAACCCATGCGCTTCCAATTTGCTCAAAATTTCCTCGCCGGATTCGATTAATCCTTGTTCTTTAGCTTTAATCAGAATACCAATAGTTCCGGTTACTTGCAGTCCAAGCCGCTTGGCAACTGACCGCCCCTTACTTTCATCAAGAATAACACGGCACCCTGGATTTGCCATCGCTAAAGCAATCGCACTTGCTTCCCCAGCGTCTAATTCCAATTCCAAAATTTGATACTGCTGTGGATCATATTCGGTTGTTACTGCTATCCATTCAGGTAATTCATGGTGTATTTCGCTGCGCACTACATCCGTGATGAATACCTGTTCGTACAACTGGCGCAGTAAGTCCAATTCTCCAATCGCGACCAAAGCAATAACAGAGCTGGCATCGGAGATTACAATCATTTCAGGCATTGGCAATATCTTCTTCTATTTCATCCATATCATATTGAAAAACTGAGACTTTATATTTGCCCAGCAATTCAATAAAAGCCTGTTTCGATAAGCCCACCATCGCCGCACCCTGCCCGGAGGTAATTATGCCCTCCTCAAAAAGCTTTGCCGCCAGTAGCACCTGCAACTCAAATGCACTGATTCTCAAACCCTCCGGTAAATTAATTTGAATACTCATAAGCTCCTTTTTAAATAGCAACACAAATTACTGATTTTTAGGTTCATTCGCAAAGTGGGTGTGAAAAGGTATCTTAGATTATAGGATTTTTTTGATGGTTGGACAAGATAGGGAATTTTATTTTTCCAACACCAAGAGAAGGATGCAAAGGAACTGGCATTTTCCGTTGATTGTTGTTATATTTGTTTTACAAAAAGTAAAGAGATGAGTGAATTGATATTAAAATTTAATCGTTTAAGTGCCTTTCATCAACAGGAGGTGTTGGATTTTGTCAATTTTTTACTGACAAAAGAGCATCAAAATATACAGAAAACGGCTACTCAAGAAGTTGCTACTGATGAATCTTATAATTTTTTTGAATCTGCCGGTTTAATGGAAAACCGCTATAGTGATGCAATTAATAAATACGTAATTCAATTTTTGTCTAACTTTATGACTTGATGCAAATTTTTAAAGTATTAAAATGAAGGTTACAGAGTTAGAACAAATAGAAAAGGTTTTAAAAAGCTTAAAAGAGGATATTGCGACTTTTGATAAAGCCAGAAAAAGAATTACAGAGGAAATCAAATCTTT
>CAZFBN010000213.1:0-6830 GCA_964517145.1 uncultured Saprospiraceae bacterium | reverse complement strand
ATTATTCTTAACCGCTTGGAAAATAATTGAATTTTAATTTTTAAACATACTCTAACTATTTTTTTGAGTAAAATGAAACAACCAATTAAAGTTTTCAAATTTGGTGGGGCATCGGTAAAAGATGCAACTGGTGTGCGCAACGTAACGAGCATTCTGGAGCAATTTAAAGAAGAGAAGATTGTAATCATTGTGTCGGCGATGGGTAAAACGACGAATGCTCTGGAATTGGTAGTGGGCGCGCATATGGAAAAGAGCGGAAAAGCATACGAATTGTTGAATGGGATCAAACAGGCACATTATAAATTGATGGATGAATTGTTCACACCGGGGCATGAAGTGTATGATGAGGTGAATGATTTGTTCAATACGCAGGTAGAATGGGTGTTGGAGGAAGAACCACATGAGAATTACGACTTCATTTACGACCAGATTGTTTCGGTGGGCGAATTGGTTTCTACCAAAATTGTAGCTGCGTATTTGAATACGGCTAATTTGCCAACGCAGTGGCTGGACGCACGTGATGTAATTTTAACCGATGATATTTATCGCGAAGGTTGGGTGCAATGGGAAGAGACGCAGGAAAATGCAAATCGAAAAGTGAAACCGATGTTGGAAAAACCTGGGTTTATTTTGACGCAAGGTTTCATTGGTACAACCAAAGAAAATTTCACCACTACGCTGGGTCGCGAAGGTTCTGACTACACAGCAGCCATTTTTTCGTTCTGCCTGGATGCAGAAAGCATGACCATTTGGAAGGACGTGCCCGGCGTACTGAATGCGGATCCGCGCTTGTTTGACAACACCGTGAAGCTCGACCGCTTGAGCTACAAAGAAGCGATTGAAATGACGTATTATGGGGCAAAAGTCATTCACCCAAAGACCATCAAGCCCTTGCAAAATAAGAATATTCCGCTTTTTGTAAAATCATTTATCAAGCCCGAAGATGAAGGCACGTACATTGGCGGTGATGTGGACGACTTGTACCCTTCGATCATCACGGTGGAAAAGAATCAGACGATGCTTCAAATTTCTACCAAGGACTTTTCCTTTGTGGCGGAGCACCACTTGAGTGATATGTTTCAAGCCATTGCCGATTTGCGTTTGCAGGTGAATATGATGCAGAATTCTGCCATTAGTTTCAGCGTCTGTGTGACGGATTTGGAAATTGATGACAAAGTAGATCGCTTCATCGAGCAGATTCAAAAGAAATTTAAAGTTATTGCCGACCGCAATTTATCTATCATCGCTGTACGCCACCCGCAGGAAAATATCATTAGCAATTTGCTAAAAGGTAAAATGGTGTTGATGGAAGAACGCGTGAAAGAAACTTTGCAGTTTGTAGTGAAAGATGTGCCGGTGACGACCTGGAAAGTAAGTTGATAGGGGAATAGGGTGATGGGAGAATAGGAATTACAGTGAATTCGACTAATTTCCCATTCCCCTATGACCCCATTTCCCTATGACCCAATTAAAAAATCACCCCATTAACTTATGCCCCTATCACCCAATTTATTATATTGACGCAGAAATTAGCTCAACCAAAATCATGAACGCATATAAAATTGCCATTTTAGGACCCATTCCGCGCGACCACATTACGACCAGCAAAGAGCAAGTGATTGAAAAATATGGTTGTGTGACGCATCCGGCGATTGCACTGGCGAAACTGCTCAAGGGCAAGGGCGAGGTGATCCCGATTACGCATATCGCTAAAATAGACGAACCACCGATCTTTGATTTGCTTGCTGCTTATGAAAATATCCGCCTCGATGGCATTTATTCCAAGCACAATCAGGGTGATGTCATTAAGCTTCGATTCGTAGATCAAAACAATCGCCTGGAACAGCAGACGGGCTTCATGCACCCCATTACACCCGCCGATGTCGAGCCTTTTATCGACTGTGATGTGTTTGTATGCGTGCCGATCACCGATTATGAAGTACCACTCGATACCATTCAATACATCAAAAAGCATGGCAAAAAAGATGCCGTTGTCATTTATGATGCACATGGACCAACTACAACCGTGACAATCTCCGGCGAGCGCCTGCGACGTTTCTGGATTGAGCGCGATCTGTGGCTGCCGTACATTGATGTGTTGAAAATGAATATTGAAGAGGCGGGCTGTTGTTGGTTTAAAAAAGAATACCAACCGCAGGAGTTGCAAGGTGAGCATCCTGAACTAAGTGAAGTCGAGATGGAAAACTTTGCGCGGCATGTGCTGGCGAATGGCACCAAAGCCTTATATATTACGCTCGATTCGCGCGGCGCAGCGCTTTACACCCAACCCAATGGCCTTTTTACATCAGAATTTGTAAAATCGGTGAAAGTGCACGAAGTGATTGATACCACGGGTTGCGGCGATTCTTTTGCAGGGGGCTTGGCTTTTGGAATGCTGGAGGATCGCAGTGCTTACGTGCGCGCGGGCTGGTACGCAAATGCACTGGGCGCGCTGCGTACGCAGGGCACGACGTTTGAGGTGTTTCAATCGCTGGAAGTGACGCAGGACTTGATTCGGCGAAATTATGGAGCGGAGGTGGATGTGTGAATCGGAATCAGAATTCTCAGAATTGTACAATTCACAGATTGTAAATAATTTACTAAATTCTATAATCCTGTGAATTCTGCTTCAGACAAAGTAAACTATGCAGCATTTTATCACCCGATTTCAATCGTTCATCACCGAGAATAAGCTGTTTGTCAACGGTGATCGAATCCTCTTGGCGGTGAGTGGTGGCGTGGATTCGGTAGCGCTGTGTTATTTGTTTTTTTTATCAAAATATAATTTTGGAATTGCCCATTGTAATTTCCAATTGCGCGGCGAAGCCTCGGATAAAGATGAGTTATTTGTAAAAAACTTGGCTGAAAAGTTGCGTGTTCCTTTCTTTTCTACTCGATTTCAAACCCAGGAATTTGCCGAAACGCATAAAATATCCATTCAAATGGCGGCGCGGGAATTGCGCTACGAGTGGCTGGAGAAAATTCGGCAACACAATGATTATCAATGGATTGCAACGGCGCACCATTTGAATGATTCGATAGAAACTTTTTTTTACAATTTCGTCAAAGGCACCGGTATTCGTGGTTTGCACGGCATTCCCATCCAAAATAATGACATTATTCGTCCGCTTTCTTTTGCTACGAAGCAAGAGATAGTAATTTTTGCAAAAGAACATGATATTGCTTTCCGAGAAGATGAATCTAATGAAAAAGATGTATATGCCCGCAATAAAATCCGGCATCAAGTTGTACCAGTATTTAAAGAATTAAATCCTGATTTTGAAGCGATTGCGGCGAATAATTTAAAACACATCCGAGAAGCAAAATTTTTATATGATATCGCAATTGACTATTTGAAAAAAGAAATCATATCAGAAGATAATAATCGAATCAAAATCAACTTGACTAAACTGGCTGATTATCAATTTGCTGCATCTACTTTGCTATACGAATGGCTAAAACCATTACATTTTAATACTGATCAAATTACACAAATGCTAACTGCGGAAGTCGGCGCTCTGTTTTATTCACCTACCCATCGCCTTCTGATTGATCGAACGCATTTCATCATCGAAAAATCAACGTTTGTCACCACAAATGAGCAGTTTGTCATCCCCGCTGGCGTACAACAATTTAATACAAATGTCGGAATTTTGACAATCGAGTATAAAACACATCCCCCTGATACTTTCCCACACGATCCTTTTATCGTATATTTGGATGCGGAAAAACTAACCTTCCCTTTGACGCTGCGCCATTGGCAGGCGGGCGATGTTTTCTACCCCTTGGGCTTGAGTGGCAAAAGTCAGAAATTACAGGATTTTTTTACCAACCGTAAACTATCGCGCTTTGAAAAAGAGCGTGTTTGGCTACTGGAATCTGGCGGACAAATTTGCTGGATTATTGGGTATCGGCTGGACGAACGTTTTAAAATTTCCGAGCATACCAAATCCTATTGGATTATTCAATTCAAGCCTTGAAGTAAAACTTTATTAAACATCATACAATTCCATTCATTTGAGTAAATGAATGGGTATATTATTTCATTTCTAACCAGCTGATTATGAAAAAAATTATCTTTACAATTTTTTCTATTGTTTTTGTGGCAGCACTGTCGGCTCAATCGAGCATTGAGGTGCCAACGACCCAAAAATCACTCGTGACTAAACACACGGCGACCTGGTGTCCTTTTTGCGGCGAAGCCCGCAGTTGGGATTTGCAACAATATTTTGCCGATAACTTAGACGGCAAAAATGCAGTGGTGCTTTCAGCGCATCAAGCTGCCACCAGCAAGTTGTACAGCAAAGCCGGCAAGGATTTATTGGCGCTTTTCCAAGGCGTAGTGTATCAACCCGAGTTTTTCTTTAATACGACAAAGATCACGGGAAGCGAGGACGCCATCAAAGCATCGATTGAAAGCAAAGTGAGCCAGGCAGCAGGTCAAACAGCGTTGGTGCAAACCGGGCTGAAGGCGACGTACATTATTAGCACAGACAGCCTGGTGGTGTCCACCAAAACCAAATTTTTCCAGGCAGCGCAGGGTGAATATCGTCTGGCGATTTTGATCGTTGAAAAAGAAGTGCAGGAAACACAAGCATCGCGCAATGGTTTGCAAACGCACAAGCGCGTGGTAAGAGGTACTATTACACCGGATGTAAATGGAATTCAATTGGTAAATGGAAATATTACAGCAAATGCCGAGTTTGAGCGCAATTTTTCTATTAAATGGAATAATCAATACAATCTTGGTAATATTGAACTGGTGACACTGATTTGGAAACGTAATACTACAACCAATAAACTCGAATTTGTAAATACGAATGAAATAACACAGGTGCAACAAGCGACTACTTCTGCACAACATGTTGATTTTCTGGAGAATCGCTTTGTGGTAACGCCGAATCCGGTACGTGAAAAAGCGCAGATTCGTCTGGATTTGCCTCAATCTTATGTAAATGTCGAGATTGCTTTAATCAATATTAAAGGTGCTGTTGTAAAAACAATCCATCGCGGCAGTTTGAATAATGGAGCGCAAACAATTGATATTGATCGAAATATACTATCAAGTGGTTTATACTTTGTACGCCTGCGCGCAGATGGACAAACTGCAACTCGCAAAATTTTATTTCAATAAATAAGATTAAAAAAAAGCATAAAATACCGAAGCAGGATTTTTCTTGTTTCGGTATTTCTTTTTTGCTACTTTCGTGCAATCATGTTGCTAATCCTAAAATTCTGATAATCCTGATCCATGATTGCACTGGATTTACTTGCTTTTCAATATGCTTTACAAGTTAAAAAACAAGCGGAACAAAATCTCATTTTTGACTGCATTCGCCGGAAATGGCTGGTTTTACAGCCCGAAGAACTCGTGCGGCAACTGCTGGTGCAATATTTATTGTCCGAAAAGCAATATCCTAAAAATCGTTTCGCTTTAGAAAAGGGATTGAAAATCAATCAATTAGGTAAGCGTTATGATGTTTTGATTTATAATTATGATATGAAGCCTTTTTTATTAGCTGAATGTAAAGCGCCGCAAATTACCTTAAATGATGCTGTTTTTCGCCAGATTGCAAATTATAATATGTCGCTGCAAGTCCAGTATTTGCTAGTGACAAACGGGATACAGACGTATTGTTGCAAAATGGATTATGATACACAATCGTATGAATTTGTAAATGAAATTCCTAACTGTCTGAATCAGGATTTGCAGAATTGAAGGATTGTTCTCCGAATATCTGCGCAACACATCCGCACATATCTGCGAGAAAACGTTTAAATTCGCCCCCGATTTACTAGCCTAACCAAATTTAAATGAAGAAAG
Organism: uncultured Saprospiraceae bacterium; assembly: GCA_964517145.1. Taxonomy (GTDB): domain Bacteria; phylum Bacteroidota; class Bacteroidia; order Chitinophagales; family Saprospiraceae; genus JADJNW01. Next base: position 1,006 of record CAZFBN010000213.1, on the reverse strand, counting down.
AACAAATCATCGTCCTCGGCGCGAATGGGCAGATCGGTACCGTTTTGACCGAAGAACTCCGAAAAATGTACGGTAGCAATAATGTATTAGCTACTGATATTCAGAAGCATCCTATTCAAGAAGGCTTGTTTGAACAATTGGACATTCTCAATGCCCAGCGCCTGAATGAAGTCATTGAAAACCGGCAGGTTACGCAAATTTATCACCTCGCTGCCATTCTTTCCGCTCGTGGCGAGCAAAATCCCAAATGGGCTTGGGATATTAATATGACTGGATTGTTTAATGTTTTAGAAGCGGCTAAAATTTATAATTGCAAAGTTTTTTTTCCGAGTTCCATCGCTGTGTTTGGCAGCAAAGCATCGAAGGAAAATACGCCACAACACGCTGTATTACAGCCAAAAACAGTTTACGGAATTAGTAAAGTTGCCGGGGAACACTGGTGTAATTATTATCATGAAAAATATAATGTGGATGTAAGATCGGCGCGTTATCCTGGTATTATTGGTTATCAATCGATGCCCGGTGGCGGCACAACGGATTATGCCGTGGAAATTTATCACAAAGCCCTACAAGGTGAAGTTTTTCAATGCTTCCTGAGCGCCGACACCAAACTCCCTATGATGTATATGCCCGACGCCATCCGCGCTACGTTGGAACTCATGGCTGCGCCCGCTGAGCAAATCAAGGTGCGTACCAGCTACAATATCGCCGGCATGAGCTTCTACCCAAAGGAAGTGTATGAAGCAATTAAAAAACAAATCCCTGATTTTCAGATTATTTACGAGCCTGATTTCCGCCAAGCCATCGCCGATAGCTGGCCCCACAGCATTGACGACTCGCCCGCGCGCGAAGACTGGAATTGGCAACCGGAGTATGATTTGGAAAGTATGACACGGGATATGTTGGAGCATTTAGGGGAGAGGTATGAAAAGGTGTGATAGAGATTTAAATTTTGGTAGTCCTAAATAAGTAATGCTAAATATTTATTGTAATGGCAGATGAAGTA
>CAZFBN010000212.1:0-6944 GCA_964517145.1 uncultured Saprospiraceae bacterium | reverse complement strand
CAAAAGTTTTGTGTAGAATTTGTGCCTTCGTGTTTTTGTGGCAGATTGCAAAAACAGTTCTTTTATTGACTGATATTAAAGTTTTTTATCAATTTTAAACAAGTTCATACAATAGTCTTTTTACAATCACCGACACGCAAAATTATAAAAAAGAATGGAGTTAACACACAGTTAACATAACAATATCGATACTTATAATGCTGCTCTGTCTAAATCACTTTAGACCAAATTTGAGATAAGAAGGTGTAAATATAAAAATTTAAGCGATTGTAAATCAGCTTTTTATTTAATTTTCAACCTTTAAATGAGCGGACGCGATTTTGTAGGTCTTTTTCGCAAAATTGAAAAGGTAAACGACGGATTTGGCTAATTGCAGAAAAATGAAATAATACATTAAGAAAATTATTCAGGTTGAATTGAAGACAATAAAAAAAATGCCGGGGGAAACCCGCCCGACATCATACTCCTAAAACTGCTGCTGTACGAAAACTGTTCCCGAAATATCTTGCATCAATTAGTTGCTGCCGCTAGCGCAGCTTTCTTTCAAAGCTTTCAGAGCGTCTGCATTTGCTACCTCTGTGGTAGTGCCGTCTTCGAGTTCTACGGTAATCGGGAAAACCAATTCCGGTCTGCCTGCTACACCTGGGTTCGCTTCGCGCCAAGCTCTGGATGCGTCGCGTAAGGCTTTTTGGTCAGCTACTTCCTGCGTGGTGCCATCTGGAAACGCAATCGTCACCGGAAATACAATTTCAAAGCAAGAACAACCGCCATTGTCACCAGGACCATGATGCCCGCCGCCCGGACGACCATGACCGCCTCTCGGACCACGCGGACCGCGCGGACCACCTGGGAATGGGCAAGCTTCACGCAATTCCTTCAGGGCTTCTGCATTTTCTACGGTAATCACTTCGCCGTCGCTATTGATGAGTTCAATTGGAAAAACCAACGTCGGGCGCTCGTCGCTATCAGGGTTCGCTTCTTTCCAATCGTGCAATACGGTTCTCAGTTCGCCAAAAGAGTCAATTTCTACGGTCGTTTCATCTGGCAATTGCAAGGTAACGGGGAAAACCAGCTCATAGCAATGTTCTGGACCTACATTCGTGCTGTCGCGAATTTCCAACAAAGCATCTTCCACGTAGTTCGACACTTCATCGTTCGTCGTAGCGGTGTCTTCTTCATTACAAGCGTTCATTAATGGTAATAATCCGATTAAAAAAAGCCAGGAAATCTTTACAAATCCCTTTACCATAATCATGATTTTTTTGATGGTTATAAATATTTATAAAATTATTTTACATACTACTTACTTTCTTTACCAGTTTATTTCAACCAGAAAGATGCAAAGCTTGCTTTATAAAAAATCTATTGCTTACAGGAAATTATTCATTACATTTTTGCAGTTGGATGATTTGTTTTATCAAATAGGTGAGTCCTCTTTTAAAAAGGTTGCATAAAAAAAATAAAAAAATTTCTAGTGTGCCACCACAAGAATTTTGGTAAAATGATCTCCAATTATCTGATAAAAAAAGGTACTTTTTTTTAAATAGATGCAACCTTTTTCACCATTTCATCACCTCCATTGGTAGCTAATTAAGCTCCTAAATCCTTGCATGACGAACGACTGGCAAAACATTCTGGAAGCTTGTAAAAAGGGGAATACCGCTGCGCAAAAGCAATTGTATGAGCGTTTTAAAGATAAAATGTTTGTATTATGTTTGCGTTATACCAATTCACGAGAAGACGCGGAAGACCTTTTGCAAGATGGATTCGTAACGGTTTTCCGGGATTTGCACCAATATAAAGGCGTGGGCAATCTGGAGGGCTGGGTGCGCAAAGTAATTCTGAATGTAGCGTTACAGCACATTCGCAAGCAAAAACATTTATTTCAAGTGGTGGAATTGAAAGATATGGACCTGGAAGAGGAGCACGAAGAGCTACTTTTTGAAGAGCATGTTGCTAAAAATTTGATTCGACTGATGCAGCAATTGCCTGCGGGATTTCGTACCGTGCTGAATTTGTATGTGTTAGAAGGTTATTCGCATCAACAAATTGCAAAAGAATTAAATATCAGCGTGGGAACGTCTAAATCCCAGCTGAATCGCGCTAAAAAATTAATGAAAAATATGATAGAAAAAAGCCTGACTGAGTAAATAAATACAACAACTTGAATAGTATAAATCTCAGTTTTTATTACACGTTTTAAAGTGGATTTACTTATGAAAAAAAATGTACCCGGTGATCATTTAGAAGAGTTTCTTATCAATACGTTTGAAACTTACACGGAATCGCCTTCGGAGAACGTGTGGGAGCGTATTGCCGCAGAAACAAAGGTGCCGCCTAAGGTTCCCTTCAAAGTATGGCGGTCGTACCCACTCTGGATAGGTGCTGCGGTGGCATTACTCGCTGGGTTTATCATTTACCAGGTTATTTATTTTAATCGGGAATTAGAACATATTAGCCGTTCGGTTGAAGAACAACAGGTTGAAATTCAGGAACTTCAGAATGAAAGTCACCCCGAAGAGAAAAACAATCTTCCGCAGGCAGCTATTGAAAATATAAATACTAGATCAGAAAGTCGAGGAGATATACTTACTGATGTAAATAAACAGACTGCAAATTTTGAAAAACAAACAGGAAATCAGGTATCTCCCATTTTAAATGCTTCGCAAGAAAAACATGATATTGCACTAAATAAAACGAATCATTCAGCCGATTTTTACACAGCGAAACAAATAAACACAAACACACCGATTGCCCCGCAATCCACTGAAACAATCTACCCTACATCTTTCATTCCAGCCGTTGGTGTGCCTGCTCAGAGAAGCTCGTCACTGACGGTTGCGAATGCAAGTAACACATTCGATGTCAACCATTTAGCAAATATTGAAACTTCCGTCCATTATTTCCAAACGCCTGAAAATATTCATATTCCCACTGCGCTGCCTATTCAGCCATCCGCTGGGAAAAGTGGTCTTTACTTGAGTATCAATGCTTTACCCATGGCACAACGTAGCAAAGTTAAAACGCTTGCCTCGCACCCATTTCTACCGCGCGACCGCAAGGAATTTAACCAACCAAGTGGCACGCATGGTAGTGCTTTTGCATTGGGTGTAAATGCTGGAACGGAAATTACGAATCATTTAAGTATCGAGTCTGGATTAATGTATCGAACTAGCAAAGAAACCGTTACGCATAAGCCAACATTTAAATACAAAGAACGGAAAGACCCGCCGCATGGTGGTGGTCCACGTGATTGTCAGTTTGAGTATGACTTGAACACACCCACCGGCACGGTGGCACTGGCAATCACTGTGGAGAAAAGTGCTGCTTCCAATCCTCAGGAAGAAGAAGACATTGCGCTGGCAATTACATCTGAGCAATCGCTGGCATATTTAAGCGTGCCTTTATTGTTAAAATTTCAAATGGGCAATGGTAAGTTGCATTTGCATGCAAAAGGGGGCGTTTTAACCAACTTTTTGCTAAATAATAATTTTCAAATTACAAATATCAGCTCTAATAATAATAATTTTAAACCGCTGCCTACCCGTGGCTTACAAGCTAATCCACTCTATTTCAACCAATTATCCTTGGATTATTTATTACAATTAGGCGTTGCCTATGATATGACGCGCCAATGGAGTGTTCAAGTCGAGCCCACATTTATTGGTTCATTGACGAATGCTTCCTCCAATCGATACGTGCAGTCATCTACGTCCTCCGTAGGCGTGAGCGCGGGCGTGACCTGGAGTTTTTGAATTTGTCAAAATTTAAAACAAAAAATTTTACTTTTTAAACAAAAAAGTTATACTTTCGAGGAGGAATAAGGTGTGGCACAGTTTGGAAGTACGCCACACTTCATAAATTTGCACCCATGACCGACGCAAAACAAAAGACGCATTTTCACGACATTCAAAATACCAATACCTACGTCACCGTCATTCTGCCGATGGCCGTTCCGAAAGTATATACGTATTATGTGCCGGAAGCGTGGATCAATGAGGTGAAATTTGGCGTACGCGTGGAGGTGCAGTTCGGAAAGCAGCGGCTTTATACGGGTTTAGTCACCGAAGTCCATTCCAATCCGCCGGAAGGGTACAAACCCAAACCCATCTCCGCAGTGCTTGATGAAGAGCCACTTATAAATATACAGCAATTGCATTTGTGGCAATGGCTGGCAAAATATTATTGCTGTAATATCGGCGAAGTGATGCACGCGGCGTTGCCTTCTAATCTAAAATTATCGAGTGAAACCATTATATCTTTAAGTCCAGTTTTTGATGGCGATTTAACGGATTTGAATCATAAAGCCCAAATTATTATAGAAGCACTCAATAACCAGGAAGAACTTTCGATTGATGATATTCGTAAAATATTGAATCAAAAAACGGTTTATCCTTTAATAAAAACATTATTAGAGAAAAAAGTTATTTACTTACGCGAAGATTTAAAAACGAAGTATGCCCCGAAAACTGTGTCCTGCGTGCGTTTGCAAGCCCCTTACGATCAGCCGGAATTTTTAGAAGAAGCTTTTGATAAATTAAATCGCGCCAATCGCCAAGCCGAAGCTTTGATGGCTTTTATACAATTATCAAAAAAACACGATATTATATTAAAACAGCAAATTTATGATACGGCAAAAGTCGATTCAAACATTATAAATGAGTTAGTTAAAAAAAGTATTTTTGAATTATATGAACATGAAGTGAGTCGCCTCGGCGGTTATGAAGAAGAAACGATTGACAGTGATGTGCTTTCGAATCAACAAGAGCAGGCTTTATCACAAATTGCCGCCGGATTTGATGAAAATAAAGTCGTGTTATTACATGGTGTAACGGGCAGCGGTAAAACGCGGGTTTACATCGAACTCATGCGCGAAGCCATCGAGCGGGGCGAGCAAGTATTATATTTATTACCTGAAATTGCACTTACGACGCAGATTATCAGTCGATTACAAAAGGTTTTTGGCGATGATATTGCAGTGTATCATTCTCGTTTAAACAATAACGACCGCGTAGAATTATGGAAAAATGTACTGCATGGCAAGCCCATTATGCTTGGTGCGCGCTCGGCGATGTTTATGCCATTTACCAATTTGAAACTTATTATAGTAGATGAAGAACATGATCCATCTTATAAACAAAATGATCCGAATCCACGCTATAACGGACGCGACGCCGCGATTTATTTAGCGAATTTATTTAGTGCCAATGTAATATTGGGCACGGCGACGCCCTCGATTGAATCTTATTATAATGCAAAAACAGGTAAATATGCCTTGGTAGAAATGCCGGAACGCTTTGGTGGCTTGGAAATGCCCGAACCCATCGTTGCCGATGTAAAACAGGAATTAAAAGAGCGGAAATTACAATCGCATTTTACAACGACATTAATCGATGAATTAAAATCGGCGCTGGAACGTAAAGAACAAGCCATTCTATTTCAAAATCGGCGCGGCTACGCCCCTACTTACCGATGTAACACCTGCGGCTGGCACTCTGAATGTATTCACTGTGATGTAAGCTTGACGTATCATAAGTTTTTGCACGTATTAAAATGTCATTACTGCGGGTATCAATCGCAATTGCCCAATGCTTGTCCTGCCTGTGGCAACAAACAACTTACGTTGCAAGGCTTCGGCACGGAAAAAATTGAAGATGAATTAAAAATTTATTTACCCGATGCTAAAATAGCGCGGATGGACCTCGATACTGTGCGCAGCAAAAATGCTCATGGGCAGATTATTAATGATTTTGAAGAGCGCCGAATTGACATTCTCGTTGGTACTCAGATGGTTACGAAGGGATTAGATTTTGATAATGTTGGGATTGTCGGCGTATTAAGTGCCGATCAGTTATTACAATTCCCGGATTTTCGCGCCAGTGAACGCGCGTTTCAACTCATTACCCAGGTGAGCGGTCGCGCCGGGCGCAAGCACAAGCGCGGCAAAGTTATTATACAGGCACATAATACCGCCAGCCCGGTGCTCGGCGAGGTGCTGCGGCATGATTTTCCAAGCTTTTATTTACGTGAAATTCAGGAGCGATATCAATTTAAATATCCGCCTTACACGCGCTTGATTCGCCTCACGCTCAAGCACAAAAAGCCCGAAGTGCTCAACGACGGCGCTAAAATCTTCGCCAAATTGCTCAAAGAAAAATTGGGTGATTGGGTCATTGGTCCTGCCGTGCCGTACGTCGCGCGCGTGCGCAGTTATTTCCTCCTCGATTTTATGATAAAAATGGCGCGCGATGCTAAAAAAATTACATTCGCGAAAGAAACATTATTAGAAGCCATTGAAACATTACAAACAACGGATGGATTTTCGACGATAAGAGTAAATGTGGATGTGGATCCGTATTAGTGAAGTACGATTTACGAAGTACGATTAAAATGGGCTTTAGCTTCCTGCATGTTTTTTGTTTTGCCCTCCGCTACCTGCTGCAAACCAGTTTCAATTTTTTCCAATAAAATCAAGCGTTCTACCAACTCATCCAAAGAGAATTCTGCTGGTAAAGCCTGCACTGTTTCTAACACTTTTTCTTTTGCTAGCATCACAAGTCATTTTATGCAAAAACAAGTACAAGTTGGGGAAAGTTTCCAAGATTTGCAAGGGGTTTGTAAATAGGGTGCTTGTAAAAGCGATTGAAATATTACAAACGACGGATGGATTTTCGACGGTGTGGGTGAATGTGGATTCATATTAGAAAGAAAATAAAATTCTTTATATCAAATTTCTTCTAAGGCAGAGATGAGCGTATATTCTTTGAGTTCTTTATTATCAGGGAAAATAAACTTTTCTGATATTCTCTTCTCTTTCAATTTTGCTAAGATATATGGCTTTAAGCTCTTATGAAAATTCCAACAAGTTGCGAAATAATTTGAATACCTTAAATTAGAAAACTCTTCTTCCGTCATTCCTTCTTTAATATCTCCTATTGCATCAT
>CAZFBN010000211.1:0-7065 GCA_964517145.1 uncultured Saprospiraceae bacterium | reverse complement strand
TTATTTTTTAACTTCCCACCGGAAAATCAATTAACTGTTTATATTGAGCAAGCATAAACGAAGACTGGTTCGACCTCAAGTTTATGGATTATTTTTTAAAACTTTATACCAATTTAAATTGATGATGGCGTATTAAAACCTGAGCAACAATTTGATTTACAGCTACTTAAATTTTTACATACGCTCCTTTATTTCAAATTTGGTATCAAACCTGCTCTTGCGATGAGCAACAACTTGCACCAATTATTCTTATTTGTCCTGCTTTTTTATTGGATGACAGCCTGTGAGGCTGAACCTCAAACTTATGATGTCCTCATTCGCAATGCTATGATTTATGATGGTTCTGGTCAGAACGCTTTTCAGGGTGATATTGGAATAAATGATGATACGATTGCAGCGGTGGGCGAATTAGAACGCGATACAGGCAGGCAGGAGCTGGATGCAAGAGGATTAGCGGTAAGTCCAGGTTTTATTAATATGCTGAGTTGGGCGGTGAATTTGATGGAAGATGGACGCGGCATGAGCGATTTGAAGCAAGGGGTCACCTTGGAAGTGCTGGGCGAGGGCACTTCGCTTGGACCATTTTACAAACCTTTGTATAAAAATACTGATGTGCCGCTCACGTCTTTTGGCGATCATTTCAGTTATCTCGAACGCAAAGGCATCTCGCTGAATGTGGCGTCGTTTGTGGGCGCGGCAACGATTCGGGCGTTTGAAATTGGATTTGATGATGTGGATCCAACGCAGGAGCAGTTGGAAAAAATGAAAATGCAAGTGCGCAAAGCCATGCAGGAAGGGGCGCTGGGCGTAGGTGCTGCGCTGATTTATACGCCGGGCGTGTATGCAGAAACACCGGAATTAATTGAGCTATGTAAAGCGGCGGCGGAATATGATGGTATGTACATTACCCACATGCGCAGCGAGGGCGACCGATTGCTGGAAGCGGTGGATGAAGTGATTCGCATTGCAAAAGAAGCCAATATAGATGCGGAAATTTATCATTTGAAAGCTGCCGGTCAGCAAAATTGGCATAAGCTGGATGAAGTTATTACAAAAATGAATCGTGCGCGTAAGGCTGGTATTAATATTGGCGCAAATATGTATATGTACACCGCCGGTTCTACGGGTTTGGATGCTGCCATGCCGCCCTGGGTGCAGGAAGGCGGGTATGATAATTGGCGGAGTCGCCTGAGAAATCCAGTGAATCGGGAGCGTGTAATTGCTGAAATGCGCTCAGATACAACAAGTTGGGAAAATTTATACCGGCTTGCCGGTGCAGATGGCACGCTGCTGGTTGGCTTTCGATCTAAATATTTAAGTGATTTGTATGCCGGAAAAACCCTTGCTGAAGTGGCGCAATTGAGAAATCAGTCGCCCGAAGAAGCTGCGATTGATCTGGTCATTCAAGATGGCAGCCGCGTGGAAGTCGTGTATTTTCTGATGTCAGAAGAGAATTTAAAAAAGCAATTGCGCCTGCCGTATATGAGTTTTTGCTCGGATGCCAACGCGCCAACCTTAGATAGTTTTGTAAAAAGATCGAGCACGCATCCTCGTAAATATGGCAATTTTGCTCGATTATTGGGCAAATATGTACGCGATGAAAAAGTGATTTCCCTCGAAGAAGCGATTCATAAACTCACCCATTTATCCGCTCAAAAATTAAAAATTCAAAAACGGGGCTTATTGCAGCCAGGATATTACGCGGATGTTGTAATTTTCAATCCGCAAACCATTCAGGATCATGCTACTTATGAAAACCCGCACCAATACTCAACTGGTGTGGAGCATGTGTTTGTCAATGGCGTGCAAGTTTTAAAAAATGGCGAGCATACGGGGGCAATGCCGGGAAGATTTGTGAAAGGACCAAGAGCGAGGGAGACGAGGTGACTTGAAATATAAGTGCCTAAGGGAAACGGCGACTGAGAGTATTAGAAATTAGAACATAAGCATGTAAAGTTTCTTAAATCAATTAATTATTCGATGTTTTTTGTCAAATCTAAGCTTAATTTTAAAAGCACAAACAGATAAGCATTCTCTCTCCTAAAATTTCCATTCAAATGATTTATACCGCTGTAACGGTGATCTAGTGTTTTTCCTTATCATTAGGAATCACAGTAAAAGTAATACGTCTCTTTTGTTACAATGGATATTAGAAAAGAGCATGCAGATTGTAAAAATCAAGTGCTAATATTGAAATAATTAAAAGATCAAGTAAGTAGGTGGACAGTTTTTTAGTCAACAGTCGAAAGTTTCATATAATTAAAAATCAAACATTTATACAGATTTTATGCAAAAAAATTATGTCCACTTACTTACCTTTTAACTATTATTATAATTTTATTTAGTTTCACTTGGAATAGCGTTAACTGTCATTCGGCAAGTCGTACAGTCCCCTCCTTCACACCAATAACCTGCGCCAGCATTCCATTTTCTTTCACAACCAGTACTCCCTGATCTACAATCACATTCAGGTTTTGCATAGTAATTAGTTAAATAATTAACAGGAAGGGCATACCCAATTAATACCCCGTAAACATTGAGCCCCACTATTTGAGCATTATTTTTCTTAATTAAGTCTTCTGATAAAACAGCGGTGCCATAGTACTTCTTATTCAAGTCCTGTAAAGCATCTTTAACTTGTTTAATTTCAAAGAAAAATGAAGTTGCTTGATAAAGTTTTTCTGTACTTAAATTTTTATTGACAAATTTTACTCCTGCATTAAAATCCAGAAAAATCATATCACTATTTATTACATCTAGCGTTGTGTTTCGCTCTACTCTTTTACCTGTGCAAGCTCCGCTACATTCCGAACAAGCAAAATTATCATTAATATAAAAAACATTACATCCAGAGCCTGCCTGAGAACACGTACATTCGTAGGCAACTCTTTCGCCCGTGTGTATAGTACCATCAGATGCCTGATAAAAATACTTCACATTTTTGGGCAGTTGAAATTCGACCGTGGATTCATCTATGTATGTTGCGGTTGTATAATCTGGCAGTAGCACATTTTCAATTTTTGCATTAACTAATACTTTAGGTACTTTAAATTCATCTAAGCCCTTTGATATTACTTCTGTCTTTTCATTTTGTGTACAAGCTGCCAATAATGTAAGTAAACAACTCAGCAATGAAACAAATTTGGTTTTCATAAAATAGTTTTTTAAAAAATTAAAAAATTAGTTTTAAGCGAATTACGCAATTTACAATGGCAAAGATAGACGACTTAAAGAATATAAAATCGGCAATAATCGGCAATAATCGGCAATAATCGGCAATAATTTTATTCATAATGAATACCACAATAATCGAAAATAAGGCGCTGATGTGCAGGAGAAAGTCGTCCGCGTTTAGGAATTTTGTCCTTGAAATATTCTGAAGCAAGCAAAGTAAAAAGAGAACGTAAAGAAATGCCTAAAATAACTGCTATTTCCTTACGAGTTCGGTAAGCATTCAGGGGTATCTTTTTATTCATGACTACTAGATTGAATTCTGGCGAACGAGGTATTACAAATATAAATATTTAGTTGCAGTTTTTAATTTTTTAACTTTATTTTTGAATTAAACAATCACACCAATTTTTCACAATATTCAAAACAACATGAAATACCTAAAACCCTTGATGCTGTTGGCACTGCTGGCACTGGCCGCTTGTCAGCAAAAAACTTCGTACGATCTTGTCATTCGCAATGCCACGATTTATGATGGTTCTGGGAAAGCGCCAATGCCGGGCGATATTGCGGTCAATGCGGATACGATTGTTGCTGTTGGCGATCTCGGCGATACCAAAGGCAAACAAGAATTGGACGCGCAAGGCATGGCGGTGAGTCCCGGATTTATCAATATGCTGAGCTGGGCAACGGAGAGCCTGATCCACGATCCGCGCGGCATGAGCGACATCAAGCAGGGCGTCACCCTCGAGGTAATGGGCGAAGGCTGGAGCATGGGTCCGCTCAATGATTCCATGAAAATTCAGATGAAAAATGAGCAAGGCGACCTCAAATTTGAGGTGGAATGGACGACGCTCGGCGAATATTTAAATTACCTCGAAAAACGCGGCGTCTCGCCGAATGTGGCTTCCTACGTGGGTGCGACGACTTTGCGCATTCACGAAATCGGATTTGCCGATCGGGAGCCAACGCCAACAGAGTTGGAAAATATGAAAAAATTGGCACGGCAGGCGATGGAAGAAGGGGCACTGGGCATTGGCTCTTCGCTCATTTATGCGCCGGCATTTTACGCCAAAACGCCTGAATTGATTGAGTTGTGTAAGATTGCGGGCGAGTACAATGGCGGCTACATCACGCACATGCGCAGCGAGGGCAATAAAATTTTGGAAGCCGTGAATGAAACGATTCAAATTGCTAAGGAAGGCAAGCTTCGTGCGGAAATTTATCACCTCAAAGCCGGGGGCAAACAGAATTGGGCAAAAATGGATCAAGTGATTGCTAAAATTGACAGTGCGCAAAAATCCGGGATTGACATAGCTGCTAACATGTACACGTATGTGGCGGGCGCAACGGGTTTGGACGCGTCCATGCCGCCCTGGGTGCAGGAAGGTGGCTACAATGAGTGGTCAAAACGTTTGCAAGACCCGGCGATTCGCAAGCGCGTGGCAGCGGAAATGAAAACCGATGCGCAAGATTGGGAAAACTTGTATTTTTCTGCCGGCACGGCTGATAATTTGATTCTGGTCGGATTTAAAAATGATTCTTTAAAACAATATACCGGCAAAACCCTGGCGGAAGTGTCCAAAATGCGCAGCACTTCGCCGGAAGAAACGGCAATGGATCTGGTCATTCAGGATGGCACCCGCGTCGGCACGGTTTATTTTTTAATGTCGGAAGACAATGTGAAAAAGCAGATCAAACTGCCGTACATCAGCTTTGGCTCGGATGCGGAAGCGCCTGCGCCGGAGGGCGATTTTTTGAAGTCGAGCACGCACCCGCGCGCGTATGGGAATTTTGCAAGATTGCTTGGAAAATACGTGCGTGATGAAAAAGTGATTCCATTGAAAGAAGCCATTTATAAGCTGACCAGCCTTTCGGCGAATAAATTGAAGATTCAAAAGCGGGGCTTATTGCAGCCAGGTTATTATGCGGATATCGTAATCTTCGATCCGGCGAAAGTCAAGGACAACGCGACTTTTGAAAAACCGCATCAGTATTCGGATGGCATGATGCATGTGTTTGTGAATGGTGTGCAGGTATTGAAAAATGGCGAGCATACCGGGGCGAAGCCAGGGCGATTTGTAAAAGGACCGGGATTTAGAGCAACGAAATGACCCAAACAAGCCGCAATGGTGTTGCGAAATCCTTTTAGTAAAAATCCTGATTCTGACAATAAGTTGACAGACTCAAGCCACATCTGTGATGAGCATTACGGAATGATGAAGGAAATGCTTGTTTTTTTGCATCATAATAAAAATTTACAAAAAATATCACACGATGGAAAATAACCAAGCATTCAATTCTATGCCAAGAATCGGCGATAAAGCACCTGATTTTTCAGCGATTACGACCACGGGTCCGATGCAGTTTTCAGAATATGCCAAAGATAGCTGGGTGGTCATGTTTTCGCACCCCGCAGATTTTACGCCAGTTTGTACCACCGAAATGTCGGCTTTTGCAATTGACAAAGATTGGTTTACCGCGCGCGGCGTTAAGTTGCTGGGTTTGAGCATTGACAGCATTCACGCGCACCTGGGCTGGGTGAACAACGTACGCGAGAAAACTGGCGTGTTCTTCAACTTCCCGATTATTGCGGATTTGGACATGAAAGTGGCAAAATTGTATGGCATGCTGCACCCAAGCGAAAGCGCCACGGCTGCCGTTCGTGCCGTATTTTTTATTGATCCGAAGCAGGAAATTCGCCTCATCATGTACTACCCGCTGAGCGTGGGTCGCAATATGGAGGAGATCAAACGCGCATTGGTGGCGCTGCAAACAGCCGATGCGAAAAAAGTAGCGTTGCCGGTGAACTGGAAAGAAGGAGACAAAGCTATTGTATTGGCACCGAGGACTTTAGAAGAAATGGACGAACGCCTGGCAAGCAAAGAATACGAAGTAATTGACTTTTACTTAGCGAAAACGTCGCTAAATTAGATTCGTTAAAAAAAAGGGGTGGTCTTTGGGCTGCCCCTCTTCATTTAGGATTTTATAAAATAATTTCCTTTCTTTTGTGACAGATAAAATCCCCTCGTTCTTCGATAAAAACCGCTAAAACATCCATTGCATTTGTTTTTTAACAAAAATAACGCCTCTTTTATATCATACAAATCATTTATTGAAAGCAGTTTGAAAAAGAGAATGAGCAAGTGCGCTTTCGGCTTTGTTACCATATCAAAAAACAGTAACTTTGCACAACGATGAAAGCCTTGGTTTACATATTAAGCTTTTATATGATGTTGGGTAGTCTGTTCCCGCAAGCGGATTTCAGTCAACTACCTAAAGTCGTGTATGCTTTCAAACACCTTCAAGAACATCGAAAACAAGAACTGCAAGCCGGTAAAACCGTATCCTGGTGGACATTTTTAGAATTGCATTTTTTCAATCCGAACGAGCACGGTGCAGGGCACGAGCATCAACACAGCCAGCTACCGCTGCATTCTTTCAACGGCACCTTTGCCATTGCGGAAATTTACAATCAATCCTTTCCAGAATTGAATATTTTTGAAACAACCCAATCCATATTTCTCACCAACCAATCGCTAAATTTGCCGGAGTTCCTTTCCGACATTTTCCGCCCTCCATTACCTGGATTCGCTTTGCTGTAAATGCTAAATTTAGTATTCAAATAACTTGAATTCAGACTTTTACAAATGATAAAAAATATCATTGAGTTTTCCGTTCGGAATAAACTCATTATTGCCATGCTAACCCTGGGCTTGATTGGCGCAGGCGTGGTCGCTTTACAACAATTGCCTATTGACGCAGTGCCCGACATCACCAACAACCAGGTGCAGGTGGTCACGGTGTCGCCTTCGCTTGCACCGCAGGAAGTGGAGCAATTTATCACTTACCCGATTGAAGTGGCGGTAGCGAACATCCCCAGAGTCAGCGAAA
>CAZFBN010000210.1:0-7145 GCA_964517145.1 uncultured Saprospiraceae bacterium | reverse complement strand
CAATAAATTACTTTTGCTTTTTTACAAGTCGAGTATGAAATTTTAAATATGTAAATATAAGGACGAAAAAATCAGATTACATTAAAACTTTTGCTGACTGAAAAGTGAATTATTTTATAATAACTAAATGCCTTTATTATGAAAACGCTCAGTAAAATGATATTTCTTATTACTTTGTTTTCACTTACAAGTGTTTTTGTGAGTAATGCTCAAAAAATACTAAATATCAATGGAAAGGTTACAATGCTACGTGTTCATGATGTAGGTACTCAATATGGCGATCCTGCCAACGCAATTGACGCTGAAGTTATTTTTAGAATCAGTTCTAAGCCTGATTTAGGCCTAGGCTTTACACTACGAAATGATACCAATCTTTATGCACATCAGGGAATGTTTACGCTGTTACAAGAAGCTTATAAAAATGGTTGGACCATATATGTTGATTATAAAGATACGGGAAAGAAAAACTGTATAGCTTTTCGGGTCTGGACAGGAAAATAAGTCATGTTTAAATTAATAACAATTAGGTAGTTATCAAATCCTCGTTAATTTTCTTTAAATAGAACTTGTTTAAAATTGATAAAAAACTTTAATATCAGTCAATAAATGAACCGTTTTTGCAATCTGCCACAAAAACACGAAGGCACAAATTCTAGACAAAACTTTTGTGAGATTTAGTGTTTTGGTGTCTTCGTGGCGAAATTAGGTGCTTTATCAAAGATACCAGCTAAGTTTATATATTAAATAAAATCTTTAATTTTAAACAACTTCATAATTAAATAGGTAATTTGAGCATCAATAAGGCATCGGAGGAGTAAATTCGATGCCTTTTTGTATTAAATTCTATAAATTGGCGATAGAACAGATTCGGGCAGCATTTCCGTTTGTGTATTGGAGGGATAAGGGCAGCGTTTTTAAACCAGTGCCAGTCGAGGTAAGGGGTGTTATATTTTTTAAATCGTTAAGCTGCTTCCGGTATCTCATACCATTTTTCTTTGGCAAAGATCGCTTCCACGTCTTTTTTAAAAGCCGCCACATCAAAATCGGCAAGGCTTTTAATCGCCGCCAGTTTATCGATGCCTTGCAGGTAGGCTTCTTCCATTAGTTTGATGGCTTCTTCTTCTGAGGCATTTTCTACTTTTTCAATCGGGATTTCAATGGATAGATCGGCTTCTTTTTTCTTCTGGCTGTAAAATTTTGCAGGCTTAAAAAAATCCGTTTTTTGTACCAGAAAAGTAAAATAGAATTTCTGAATCCCTTCGCCGTATTTGCTAAGGTCAATTCCATCATTCAAAGCATAAATAAAAGGAGTGACATTGACTTTGGGATAAACTTCATGCCAAATTCTGCCTGAAACAAAAATCTGTTGCTTTTCTGGATTCAATTTCATTAGTTATCGTTTTTGTTTCCGGGCGGTATAGCCAAGATAAAATCTCTTTTTCCTACTTCCGGTAACAACGGATAAGAATAAATCTTGGTTTTCTCCATTTTAAGGCATTCTGCATACGTGCCTTGGAATTCTATTACAAAGGCAACGTTTGAAGCACCATAGTTTTGATTTGGATAACGCCTCTTTTCACCCACGCGCGTAACGCCATACTTCCATACTTCCCCTTTGTACAAATATATCCTTCCTGAACCATCGGGGCAAGTATAACAAGGATAAATTCCGTTAGTGGTAGCCAACAAAACGTATTGCTGTGCATTGTCAATTTCTTCTAATTCCTTATCTAGTTTCGCCTGTCGATGTGGGGCAAGTGTTTTACTTCCATCAGGGTGAACCACAATGGGAGATTTTTTACTTCCAGAAATCAGATGATACGCGCCAAAAGCGCCGCCGATCACCAGCACAAACATCAACCAATAGAAGCCCGTACCCGATTGCTTTTTCGGTTCACCGGAATCAGCGACGGGCTTTAGAGGTGGATTTTGCCTTTTAAATTCGGAGCTTGGATTAAACATAGGTATCTAACGCATTGGCAGCCAAATGTAGGTAAAAAGGGTGGTTTTTTCCGGGGCGAGGGTGTAGATTTTGGGGAGGATTTGTAAGGGAGAGTTTATGCCGCTTCCGCAATTTCATACCATTTTTCTTTGGCAAAGATGGCTTCCACGTCTTTTTTAAAAGCCGCCACATCAAAATCGGCGAGGCTTTTGATCGCCGCCAGTTTATCAATGCCTTGCAGGTAGGCTTCTTCCATTAGTTTGATGGCTTCTTCCTTGGTAGCCGCTTCTATTTTTTCATAAGGAATCGCTACCGAAATATCGGCTTCTTTCTTCTTTTTGCTGAAGATTTTCACCGGCACAAAAAAGTCATTTGGTTTGGTTACTAAAAAGGTGAAGTAAAATTTTTGAAGTCCTTCACCATAACTTGCAAGGGTGATTTTGTCCTCAATCGCATTGATAAAGGGAGTAAGGTTTATTTTATCTTGATACTCATGCCAAATTCTACATGAAATAAAAATATTATTATTTTCTTGTATTGCTTCCATCAGTTGTCGTATGAATTGCCAGGTGGAATAACCAATGTAAAAGCTCGTTTATCAGCTTCTGGCAATAATGGATAATTATAGATCTTGATTTTTTCCATTTTAATACATTCACTGAGCGTTCCGGTAAACTCTACTACAAACTGAACGTTTTTAGCTCCATAATTTTGGTTTGGATAACGCCCATTTTCTCCTTTGCGCGTGCTTCCATATTTCCACACCTCGCCTTTATACAAATATATCCTTCCTGAACCATCCGGGCAAGTAAAACAAGGAAAATATCCATTTCGACGAGCAATCAGAACATATTGAATTGCATTATCAATTTCTTTGAGTTCTTTGTCCAGCTTCATTTGCCGGTGCGGAGCAAGCACTTTATTTCCATCTGCATCTACTACGACCGGTGATTTTTTACTTCCAGAAATCAAATGATACGCGCCAAAAGCGCCACCGATCACCAGCACAAAGAGCACCCAATATAAGCCCGTACCCGATTGCTTCTTCGGTTCACCGGAATCAGCAAGGGGCTTTAGGTGTGGATTTTGCCTTTTAAATTCGAAGCTTGGGTCAAACATAGGTATCTAACGCATTGGCAGCCAAATGTAAGTATAAGATGCGGCTTTTTCGAGCCGGGGATATTGATTTTAGGGAGGATTTTGCGAGTAGGAAGGCGAAAGAACCAGTCAAGGTAAGTTAAAGAACCTCCATAGGTTCTGCTTTCAACCTCTACAGGTTCAACAAAGATGCTCAGGAGGTTCTTGCCTCATGCTATGTAGGTGCAAGGCTCAAGCTATTTGGGTGCAATGGAGAACCTATACAGGTTCAATAAAGATGTTAGGAAGGTTCTTGCTTCTTGCTATGTAGGTACAAGGTTTTACCTTCTTAGCATCTTTGTTGATGCTAAGAAGGTTCTCACTTGAACCCCTAAAGGTAGAAGGTACAACCTCCGTAGGTTCAATGGATAACCCATAGAGGTTCTTTACAGATGCTCAAAGGTTCTTTTTGGGGATAAAGAGGATTTGCAAGGGACGTATTTTATACTTATTTTTGAGAAAGAATGAACGCATATGGAGCATTATCAAGATTATATCAGCATTAATCCTCATATCCGCTTTGGCAAACCTTGTGTCATGGGCACACGCATCGCCGTGCAGGACGTACTGAGCTGGCTGGCGTCGGGTATGACGTTTGAAGAGATTTTAGAAGATTTCCCCGAATTGACTATGGAAAAGATTCGGGCAGCGTTGGCGTTTGCGGCGAAAAGGTAATAGGCATTTTACGAACCAGCCTTTTTAAAATCTTTCACCCAGTTTTCAATTTTTATATTTTGTATTCTCCCAAGATGTGCCTCATTATTCGTCACCATCGTTAGTGCATTATAAACAGAAGTAACACCGATCAATAAATCAAAATCATCAATCGGTTGACCCATTTTTCTCAGACGAACCTTCTCTTCGGCATATAAATCAAGCACACTAAAAATGGGAAGAATTTGAAATTCCTGTTCAAAATCTTGCACCAATTTTCGGTGTTTTTCAGGATCATCACTATTTGCCGCGCCGAATTTTAATTCAGCCAATGTAATTTCCGAAACAAAACAATTGTCCTTTCCAACTTCCTCTATCTTTTTATCCATATCATATTTACCGCGCAGGAAGAAAACGCAAATGTCGGTGTCCAATAGATAAGCCATCAGAAGGAAGGTCTTTCGCGGTTAAATAATCTGGCAGCCCGAAGGTCTTCTATCATGGCTTCCGGGCTTTGTTCGCTTTCCCAGGCACCGTAAAGGCTTTTCCAGGTGGGCGCTTCCGCTACCGGCGTTAATTCTTCTTTGAGCGAATGGGCAAGGCGGGCAATCAACTCCACGCGCACCTCCGCATCCAAATGACGCAGCAATTCCCAATAGCTGCTGATTAATTTTTCTCGGACGACGCTTGATTCCATGATGCAGGATTATGTTTTGGGAAAACGATTCTTGGGGGGAGAAAGTTTCAAAAGAGGAAGGCACGGCACTGGTTGCAAACAAACCAGCACAAGCATCAGTATAATTGTTATTTATTTTATCTCAATTACCTTTGTTATGGAGTCCTCTTCCCCATTTGGATTAACAACTCTGAACGTCATCTTATATTTTCCAGTTTTTGTTTGTTCTTCTTTAAAATTAACATTCAGGCTATTAATTTCTCGTTCATTCAAGAAGTAACGTGTTCCATTTCTAATTCCTTTTGGTTGTCCAATGAATTGTACTTTGCATCCTTCCTTACATTCTGGAATACATTTGTAAGTGAAATTTGCAGTAGGGGCTTGAGAAAAGACCTTATTGTAAGTGTGAAATCTTTGCCCTGTACAATAAATACCATCACAGAATGCATGAGGCATTTGATTAGTTGCTTGTGGTGACTTTTTAAGTATATTTTCTAACGCTTGTTCAAAAGTAGCACCCAATGTCCAAAGCCTCACAGCAGTTAAACTATCTGCCGGTAATTCACTTCTAATAATTGAATTAACAGTATGGTCTCTTTGTAAATGAGCAACGGCATGAAGAAATTCACCAATCATTATCCAATTCCATCCTCCAGATTCAATTTTTGTAGTGTAAATTTCAGGATAAAAAATGACTCGATTTCTAGTATTAGAATCGTAATAAGCAACAAAAGTGCTGACTTTTGGACACTTTACCAAATAATCATAATTTGCTGTTCCTATTTGCTCCTTGCCAATTTCTCGAAATTTTTGAAAGAATTCGTTAGCCTTTTTAGTTGATAAGATATCCGGCGGAGCATCAATACAAGGCATTATATCTTCATAACTAGCAAGCTGACAGTTAAAATATGGCTTAAGAAGTCTTCCTTCTTTCTTTTTTTGTGCAATACTTGGAGCTGCAACCATTAATAGGCAAGCAACAATTAAAAGTCTTTCCATTGTTTAGTTTTTTATAGGGTCAGGTTTTCCATCAAAATTATTATCTACCCAATCATAATCCACTTGCGTAACAGTAGGATTATCCCACGGATCAGTATTTATCTTCCAAAGTTTTCCATTTTTATAAAGCGCTACTTTAAGCCAAGTACCAGCACTATTTTGCACTTCTATACATCCACAAGGGTCATTTGAACTACCACGTCGTGGTGCTTTAGGATGGCGAGCAAGAACAGAATCCAGGGCTTTTTGCATTTGGGATTTTACAGGCTCTTTTTTTTGTTCAACGATAACGTGAGTATCAGAAGGAGTAGTGACGGTAGTATCTGTTGGTGGAGTTTCCTTAGGATCTTCTCCTTTAAGAAAAACATCAAATTCTCGTTCTTCTTCATTTTCAGGAATACTGCTCAATGCTTCTTGGATTGGAATCACAATGTCAATTCTATCTACTTCAATATCTGTCATGCCCCCAAGTTCAATATCTGGGATTGTTGAAAACACTAATTCCTGTTTTGAAGCGTTATAATAAAAATCTGGAAACTGATTCTTATTTTCTTTTAAGAATTGTGAGAAATAAAAATCGTTGGATTGATTAGATGGCTGAACTTGAAGGAAGGCACCAAATGCAAGCCAAAGATTACGAAGTCGTTTCGGCGCTTCATCTTCTGCCCATTTCGATATTATTACTTTTACCTCAGAATTTACTTCTCGATTAGCGGTGTATATGGTCGTAGTATAATTAGCTTTTTGGGATATATTAATACCCTTTGCAACTTTTATAACATATTCAACGGTATTTTTAACTGTTTTCGGGGGTACTCTACTACATTGAGATGCTGAAGCAATTATTAAGAAAAAAAATATTATAAATGTAAATCTTGAAATCCTCATGTTATCCTATTTTACGCTTCTTTAGTTGTTCATAATGATATTTAATTTCGCTAAGTTTTTGACTGCACTTGTTCTCAATACCTTTTTCTGCCCAACAAAAAGCTTCTTGATAGTTTTCAATTTTTATATAACTGGCTATTAAATTATTCAGGGCTACACAATGCTCAGGATTTAAGACTAATGCTTCTTTAAAATCAGCAATGGCAGGCATGTATTTTTCCTGCTGTAACCAAATGAATCCTCGTGTTACATAAGCATCTACAAATTTTTTGTCTTTGTTAATTGCCTCATTTAAGTAATTTAATGCTTGTTCATGGTCTGGAGGATTAGAATTTAAAAAATTGTTGGCTTTTGTATGTAAATCTTCGAGGGAAATAGGTGGTTTAGGACGTTCTATTATTATATCCCTGCCAGCTGTGACGCCTACAAGTGCTACATTATAATCGCCATTTATATCAACTTTATTAATCACTGAGGAGATTCCATCAGCCTTTTGTTTATTAGAATCCATAGGTTGAGTATTTGTATTATCCTTTTCTAACTCATCAATTTTATTGAGTAATGCTTCCCTAATTTTATTGTACTCAAGATTATAATCAGTATATGAAACAATGCCTTTACCTTCATTCTTTTGTAGTACATTGTATCTACTATTATGTGAAAAAATATCTTTATCAGTTGGAAAGGCATTTAATAAATCTTCCAGTGCTTCTTTAATTTGCCCCGCAGCAATCAAGTCTTTGATTTTTTGAATAATTTCTTGTATATTTCTCTCCATTGTACAAAAATTTATTATGAACTTGTTTAAAATTAATAAAAAAGTTTAATATGAAGAAAAAGTGATGTTGT
>CAZFBN010000209.1:0-7183 GCA_964517145.1 uncultured Saprospiraceae bacterium | reverse complement strand
AAAGCGCCTAAATTTCTGCGGCAAATAGTTGAGCCACTCCTGGAAGTTTAAAAAACTGTCCAGCTGATTCCCAATTTTTGTAAGCATTTTAATTATTTAGCAAAATATTGTTCAAGTTTTTTCGACAAAAATTAAACACTTTTTTGAACAACTCCTGTTTTTCTTTGTCTCACTTGCAATCAGTTTGAAAATGAATCACTTGTTTTGGGAACAGTCACCATTCTCCCAATCAAGATTTCGGTAACGATTTTAGTGCATTAGTAAACAGAATGGCTTGCTTTTGTAAAGGTAAGTACCAAACCTTTAATTTAAATTTGTCAGAATTTCTCCTTTTCTGCGTCGGGGCTTGCCATGCTATTCGAGTGCACGTAATTGTTTTCCGTTCTAACGATCCATTTTGCTACCCATGAACGCGCTTACCCTGAACCAATGAAAATTTCATTGCACTTGAAAATTGGTAACAATGAACGGGACAACTTTACCACAACAAAGTCCGGCACTTATCCTCACGCTAGGAGTAGTAGCGATTAGTCTTTTACTCCCGCAAATGATTTTTGGGGACAAATGGCAAATAGTGGCGGTACTCCTGATTTTACTGGGGATTCCGCATGGTGCAACCGATCATCTGATCTTTTTGCAATTGTCGCGCCTGCCTGTAGGCATGAAAAACCTGAAACAATTTTACACCGTTTATTTGTTGCTCATGGCACTTTATAGCGTGGTGTGGTGGCTGTCGCCAACCTTGGCATTTGGTATTTTTTTGACTATTTCGGTGTATCATTTTGGACAATCCAATTGGGCTGGGTTTGCCTTTCCTGATCGGTGGTCGGCGGTGCTTACTTATTTTTGTTGGGGGGCATTTGTACTTTTTCTACCCATTTTTCGGCATTTTGAAGAGGCGAGTATCATTATTGAGAGGATAACCGGCAGTGAGGTGCCTGCTCTGCCTGCTTCGTGGTGTAATGCTGGCTACCTGTTGTTACTTTTGATAAATCTCTGTTTAGCAGTCTATTGGTGGGGGCGAGGTCTGCTGTCCTTGGGTGCTTTCCAGCAGGAAATTACGCATTTGTTACTGTTCAGCGTTCTGTTTTACACCACACCGCTCTTGCTTGGATTCGGCATTTACTTTGTATTCTGGCATTCAATGGGTTCTATCAAGGATCAAATCACCTTTTTCCGCAGTCGCTCTGCCGATTACAGTTGGAAACATTATCTCCGTCAAACATTGCCCTTGAGTTTATTGGCGATTGGGGGGCTGGGCTTGCTGTATGGATTGCAGCTTTGGCTGGGCTTATCCGCCAATATCGGTACGCTGTTTATTTTTATTTCGGTGGTCACGCTGC
The DNA here is from genome assembly GCA_964517145.1 of uncultured Saprospiraceae bacterium. Classification (GTDB taxonomy): domain Bacteria; phylum Bacteroidota; class Bacteroidia; order Chitinophagales; family Saprospiraceae; genus JADJNW01. The sequence continues at coordinate 5,840 of CAZFBN010000209.1, read as the reverse complement.
CGCATATGTTGCTGATGGATCAATTGTACGAAGACTGGCAACCAGTAGTAGGGTGAACAGATGTGAATTAAAACATGATTTTTATTATAAAACCACTAAATGTTTTTAAATTTTACTAAATAGAAAAGCTTTTAGAATGTTGAGTAAATAGTTATTTTTTTATACAATTGAAAATCAAATAGTTATTGCAATTTATTATAATTTATGCTTAATTCATTACATTGTTATAAAAATTAATTTTTAATCGCAAAGATTCATGCGAAAGTAGCAAAGAGTGCGCTGTCTTCTCTGTGCTTTCGTAGTTTTTCAACACTTAATTTTAAAACCCTTTTTTTACAACATAAATTCAATAACATGAGTGCATTAGTAAACTTCGAACCACTATTTTTAGCAAACCTGAAGTCGGGTGACTACGTCGGCTTCACCTTCTTCATCGGCTCTATGGCGATGTTGGCGGCTACCGTATTCTTTTTTGTACAAATGACGCAGGTACAAGGCAAATGGCGCGATTCCATGCTGGTTTCTGGGCTGATTACTGGTATCGCAGCGGTACACTACTTCTACATGCGGGAATTTTGGGCGGAAAACGGCACTTCTCCAACCGAATTCCGTTACATTGACTGGACGCTCACCGTACCATTGATGTGTGTAGAATTCTATCTGATTCTCAAGGCGTTCGGCGCTACCCAGGGCTTACTCTGGAAGATGATCGGCTACTCCATTTTCATGCTGGTGACCGGCTACCTCGGCGAAACCGTTTTCCGCAGCAACAGTGCGGTATGGGGTGCCATTTCAACGCTGGGCTACGTGGGTGTGCTGTATGAAACCTGGCTCGGCTCGGCTAAAAAATTGTCGAGAAACTCCAACGATCCGGTGCTGCAAAGAGCCTTCAACACGCTGGCATGGTTTGTACTGGTAGGTTGGGCGATTTACCCGATTGGTTACATGGCAATTGAGACGGACGGCTTGCTGAGCGGCGTACTGAGTTTAAAAGCACTGGACATTATTTACAACATTGGTGATGCGGTAAATAAAATTGGCTTTGGCTTGGTGATTTATTCACTGGCTGCGTCTAAATCGGCTCAGGCGAGCGCTGTAACAGCTTAATGTTTTCGCTTTCTTTCTAAAAAACCTATGCCCCTGCTATTTTGGCAGTGGGCATAGGTAAATGTGCATTAGTAAACTAAAGCCACAAATTAAGTTCTTTTTTTGTGTTTACACAAACAAATCGTTCAACAAAATTCAATTTTTCTAGCCCTTTTTAATTTTCTCCCTCGATCAAACCCTCGATTTTACTGACTTTTTGAATGCAACATTTTGACAAACGCGGCAGTTTGTTGAAGGCAGTTTCAATTTCTCAGCGTCACCTTTCAGTACTCGAACAATAATTAGGGCGTATTTATTAAAAAACACAATTCAGCGTAAAAAATAATTTTGATTAACCTAAAAATATTTGTATATTTGCAAAAAACAAAATGAAACAAAACATACTTTTATGGATATTTATCTCATTTACAAGCTTTTGCATGGCACAAAATGCGCAGGTTGAAGGCAGAATAGTATCGAATAATAAGCCGCTTGAGTTTGCAAATGTGTTGTTGAAAAGCTCCTCCTTTGGCACTTACACCGATTCAAGCGGTTATTTTTTATTGGAAAATATTCCTCCGGGTAATTATGAATTAATCGCGTCCATGATTGGTTTTCAGACATTTACACAAAAAATCATAATAAAATCCGGTGAAATGTTACAACTCGGCGACTTGATAGTAGAAGAAAATGCACTTGGTTTGCAAGAGGTGGTGGTCACCGGCACGATGAAAGCCACATATGTCACCGATTCTCCCATTAAAATTGATGTAATAACCGCTAAACAATTGGATACTTATTTACCAACCGCGGCTTCCTCCATCGTGGAAAGTATTCAACTGGTGAATGGCGTGCAGGAGGTGATCGCCTGCGGCATTTGCTACACGAACAGCATCAGTATCAATGGATTACCCGGTCCTTATACAGCAATTTTGATGGATGGAACGCCGATTTATGGGAATCTAGCAGCCGTGTATGGCTTGAATGGAATTCCTAATATGATAATTGATCGTTTTGAAGTAATAAAAGGTCCCAACTCCACTTTATATGGCTCCGAAGCAGTGGCAGGTGTTATTAATATTATTACAAAAGACCCTGCAAAACAGCCTTTATTATCGGTTGACATTATGGGAACTTCTCATTTAGAATCATTTGGTAATGTGGCACTTGCACCAAAATTTAACAAAATAAACGGATATATAGGCTTAAATTATGCTTATATTAATGATTATGAAGATTTTAATAAAGATGGCTTCGGCGACGGGGTGAATTTAGATCGTTATTCTTTATTTACGAAGTGGAATGTTGATCGTGAAAGTAATAAAAAATTTACTATTACGGGTAAATATTATTATGAAGACCGGCGCAACGGCGTGCAGGAATTTTTAAAAAATAGAAATTATAAAATGCTCAGAGGCAGCGATTTAATTTACGGAGAAAGCATTTATACCAATCGCGCTGAATTATTTGGCACCTATGAATTTGATACCAAAGTAAATATACGGCTGGATTATTCATTGAGTCATCACGTGCAAGATAGTTATTATGGATCAGATTATTACAAAGCCAAGCAAAATATTGCATTTGCTAATTTTATATGGGATAAACAATTTGATAAACATACTTTATTAAGCGGATTAACTGCACGTTATCAAAATTATGACGATAACACCGTCGCCACCCAATCCCCTGACAATCAATTTATTCCGGGCATTTTTTTACAAGATGAATGGACGGTACATAAAAATCTCACCTTATTAGGTGGCGCTCGCCTGGATCATTATGATGCACATGATATCATATTTGCACCACGACTAAATATTAAATATAAACCCGGCACCTGGACGACCTTCCGCACCAATTTTGGAACGGGTTTCCGCGTGGTAAATTTATTCACCGAAGATCATGCTTTTGTAACGGGGCAGCGAACGGTAGAAATCATTGGCGATTTAAAACCGGAGCGATCTTATAATGCTTCTTTTAATTTAAATCATATCTTTACATGGGGCGAAAGCCAGGGCAGTGTTGACCTGGAGGGGTATTACACGTATTTTATGAATAAAATTATTCCAGATTATGATATGCCCGGTAAAATTATTTACGCCAATACCGCTGGACATGCCGAAACCAGAGGCATTGGCATCAATTTGAATCAAAGTTTCATTTTTCCATTTAGTTATAATATCGGGTTTAATATTCAAAAAGTAACGCAAACCGAGCCGGATGAATCGGATATTTTACAAACCAATAACATTGAATTTGCACCCGAATGGAGCGGCGTTTTCACTGCCAATTATCGCTGGAAAAAGCCAAAAATCACATTTGCTTACACCCTGCGCGTCACGGGTCCTATGGCTTTGCCGAAGGTTTTTGATCTGAATGAAAATGGCGATCCCCTACCCCAGTCGCGCCCGACACGCTCTGAGCCATTCGCGTTTCAAAATATGCAGATAAGTAAAGATTTTTCCAAAAATTTTAATCTTTACATCGGCATTCAAAATTTAATGAATTATCGCCAGCAAATTTCTCCTTTAATCGGCTATAATGATCCAACAACGCCCCTTGGATTTAGCCCATATTTTGATACGGCGTATGCTTTTTCGCCGCTGCACGGACGGGAATTTTATTTAGGTGCTAAATGGAGTTTAGATAAATACTAAATAACTTGAATGATAGATTTAGCTGCGCTAAATCGGTCGTTTTTTACCACCTTAGTATGAACCTTTTATGCGCTAAGTGACCTATGGTGGCTAAGGTGGTTTAAAAAAGAGCGTTGTGGTTTGAGTAGTTATTAGAAAAATTGTCCAAAAATATTTTTATTGTTTGACTATCAATATTATATGATCAGTTTTATCCGTAACTCATGTTAAATATTGAGCTTGTTTAAAATTAACAATTTTATATAATATGTTTGCTGATTTTACTTAAAAATATGAATAAATTGAAGCAGACAAAATGTGTTCTGATAGTTTTGTTAAAATGCCCAGGCAAATTTTCCTGGACAGCATTTCTTTTTTTCGTACAAACACGGGAATGGGTATCATTGAGAAGGGACGTAACATTTGTGCTTTAAAAATTCCTCAGAAAATAAAAAGGAAGAGAGGACAAAAGCAATTAATGCTATGGGATGGATAAATATATGAAAGCCAAGACTTAATCTGACAATTTTTAGGAATCAATCCATGATATCCAGTGTCCCTCATTTTAAGTTGTTCTGTACCATTTTCCTAAATATAAATAAACGTGAATTGCTGTACGACATAAAGTTGAGTTAAAGATACGACATAGGGTTGTGTGAATTTAATCAGTTCTTTGAATAGACCGAAAGATTTAGAATGCGCTCCGGTTGCAGATATGGGGCAGGCACTGTTTTAATTTTTTGCCCATTGGGATGAAAGATATTCCACTGTTGCGTCTGGGGATCCAATTGCAGGGTGACGGCAAGGTTTTTATGAGCAGTGCCCAGATTAATGCGATGGGCTAAATGGGTAATCTGCCCTTGAGAACTGGCTTTTCGGGTGTAAATTTTGCCTGCCAGGAATTGATAGACCCGTTCAGGGTTGGGTGTAGGTTTGTCCACTTTGCCAAAACTCGACAAGCTGGTAGCGTAACGGTAGATTCGTTGCTATCCCCATTTTTTTTGGTTTGTCTTTTCAATGAACTTTTAACACAACTCTTTGTCGTATCTTTAACTCAACTTTATGTCGTACAGCAAACTTCGGAAGTCTTTATGACTCGGTTTTCTCACTCAAAACACAATATCCTCAAACGTATCGACTGCCACCGGCAGCATTTCGCCGCCACGCGTGCCCATTTTTTGCAGTGGATCATAATCATTCAGCTGAAAACGCAAGCCAGTGGCTTGTTCGATTTTAGAAATCGGCACCTGATAGGTCTGAAACTGTTCATATTGAAACCCAACCCCACGTTCTGTGATGTCTTCAATCAAATCATCCTGCTGAATCATATAACCCGTTGCCGATAGTTGCCCATCTGCCCGCACCATGACGAGTATCTTCCAGAATTTGCCAGGTATCTGCACCCCATTGAGTTGACGGTCGGCTTCATCAAACACACAACCCGAAAAAACGGACACCTGCAGGTTATTTTTACGCGCATTTTTCAGGGCATAATCCTCCAGCCCTTTCCAACGCTGGGCACTCCGGTTAAAATCCTTGTGTTGGGGCGTCGCATTCGTTAGATAAAACGTATCCTCATTCGCCGCCAGCACCTGATCCAGGCTATCTCCCCACAACACATCCTCCCGCCGCACCATATGCCCCAGGTCAAAATCATTATCCCGATAAAAAGACGCTGATAATTGCATTTCCTTTGGGATACGCTCATCCAATACCCATCGATCGTCGCCTATTTCCTTGCGACTCGGTATCTGATCTTTCAAACGATTGTAACGCTCGGCATCAATATTCACTGCCGTGTAATAAGGCATGCGTCGCTCTGGATTGAGCGCTACACTAAAATGCCGATAATGTAGCAAGTTCCCCGCACCATTTTCTAATAGAGGCAAGTCGATTGGAACCGGCAAAAAATGACGATCAAACCCCAGCCGATTATCCACCGACGGCTCCTCATCCGTATCTGGCGCAGGTGGCGGAAAATAAAAGAGCGATTTCAGCCATTGCCAAATCCAGCGTAGTATTTTTTTCATAGAAGTTGTTTAAAATTAAAGATTTTATTTAATGAGCTTGTTTAAAATTAATGAAAAATCGTAATATCTTTTCAAACTAAGCTCC
>CAZFBN010000208.1:0-7531 GCA_964517145.1 uncultured Saprospiraceae bacterium | reverse complement strand
CACCTGGAAACACATTCGATTCCCAATTGACAATGTACGCCTCGGTGTAGCGCTCCGCAGCGATCAAACGGATATACTCCGGCACGGGCGTGTGCGCCGGGCAGGCATACTGGCAATCCACGACTTTGTGGAAATATTCAGGATTGGAAATATCGGTCGCTTTCAATTCTTGTTTGTTTTACACTTACGCAATCTGGCGCAATTTATAACTGAAAAGCGGAAAATCAAAGTAATTCTATTTGGTAATTTATAAAGGTTTAACAAAGATGTAAATTGTAACATTAACCAGGGATTTGTACCAAATTTGAAGGGGAAAAGCTCAATTTTGGTTTTTCACAAAAAAAAAGAACCCTGACCGTGAAGCCAAAGGTTCCTAATTTACTCACACTCCCAAAAATAAAACTTAATCTTTACTCCGAAAAGTAAAGCAAAGTCGTTTAAAATCGGTTTGGGAAGTATAAAAACGTTTAATAATCAAAATAATATATATTTTGAAATTTGGTTATTAAGTTAGGAATAAGTTTATTTTTGAAAAACGATTCGAGTGAAAAAAAAGAATAAGTTTTCCTGAGTGAACCCCTAGAATAAGGCTTGATTGAAATTTGCCCACCCCGAAGAGGTTAAACAAGTTTCGATGCAAAGATAGTAATAAAATTGTAAAAAAAAAATACGCATATTTTGGTATGTTTATATTAATCCGTGATCTTTAGCGTAAAGCACCACATCGAGCGTGCGCCGGGCGCCCAACTTTTTTCTTATATTTTTAAGATGGGTCTCTAGCGTTCGTACTTTCATTGATAATCTTTCTGCAGCCACCTTGGCAGAATCGGTTTCACTCCAAATTTTAATGACTTCGATTTGTCTTGGTGTAAAATAGACGGTTTCGTCTGTCATTATATCATAAAAATATTTTAATGCCTCCGTCTTTGACAGGGTTGCTTTCGATGGCAATATTACATCTAATGTAATGCCAGTGTTAAAATAATGGCTGCTCACATCCATGCACAAACAATAATAAACCAGCAATCTATGATGTTCATCCAGTAAAAAAGGATGAAGCGAACGCAGTACCCGAACATATTGCCCGTCGGCTTTACGCAATTGATGCCCTAGCACAATCCCATATTTTATAGGCTCTATGCGATACTGTCTAGGAAATTCATACAGGCGTCGATAGATCGCTGTTAATTTTTTTTGCTCATCCGGGTGCATAATGTCATTTAAAAGACCTAAATTTACCTCTACAGTATCATATCCCAAATATTCACTAAAATTATATTGATAACAGATTTGCTGTCGAGTTACATCAACAGCATATGCAAAGTGAACTGTTTGCATAAACGGAATAAAATCACTAAAATACGCATTTAGTTTTTTTTCAATAAGCTCTGTTGACAGTTTTTTTACATTTAAACCTTGCTCGGTTTTTCTCGAATTAAGAAGGAGTTGGGGACTGTTCATAATATTTAATTATGAAGCAATATTAATAGATAATAATCATAAAAGGAAAGGACAAATTCGGTAGTTTTCCTCTTGGATTTAAGTGTTTTTTGGTATAATTAAAGCGGTAAAGCCTTGTTAAATAACAATTTATGCAAGTTCTGTTGTTTTGAAAAAATGTGCAATTCGTACCTGTTTTTTGGTATGCTTTTGTGAAAATAAATGAGATACACAAAAGTAAATTAATTCTAACTTGTTTAAAGTTGATTTTTTATTCAATATGGTTTTAAAGTCGGCAACGCTTTTGAACTGGCGATCTTTAGTCGCTGCACTTTTAAAACAAGATTTTAGCAAACAAACGTCTTCCTTAGGAAGAAAATGGATTGTTGAAATGCTGTAAATAATATTAAAAGACAATCCTTAATCATTTACCAAATTCATTAGATTTGGTTTTTATTGATATGGATATTTAGTAAAATAAGCATTTTTATGCCCTTTTGCTCCACAACATTGCTAAAGCCGCCGCCGAAATAAGGTGCCATATGCCCCACCAAGCCGCAATCATTGCCATGCCGCCCAGCCCATTAAAAAAATTGAAAATAAGAATTAAACCCAAACCAGAATTTTGAATGCCTGTTTCGAGCGAAATGGCGCGCGCATCGGCACGTGAAAGCTTATTCATCTGCGCAAAACCATAGCCGGTTAATAACGCTAACGCATTGTGGATCAATACGATCCAAAAAACCAGATGCAAATACTGCTGAATATTTTTCAAATTGCCGAGCACGGCTGCCACCACAAAACCAACAAAAATAATCAAGGAAAGTACCCGCACGGGCTTGCGGATGCGCTCGGTGAAGGTAGGCAAATAATGATTTACGATCATTCCGATTATTAATGGCAATAAAATTAATTGTACTACTGTCCATATCATATCTAATGGCGATACATATAATGTTTGCTGAAAAGCTTGCCCGCCAGGAATGATCGGCGTTAAGAATAAAAATAATAAAGGCGTGGAAAAAGTCGCTAAAAGCGTTGAAATAGAGGTAAGTACGATGGACAAAGCGACGTTGCCGCCTGCGACATGCACCGCAAAGTTGGAAACATTGCCACCCGGACAAACCGATACCAGCAGCATGCCCAATGCAATGGAAGTGGGTGGTTTTATAATAAAAATTAAACCAATTGTTAATAAAGGTAATAAAATCAACTGTGAAGTTAATCCGACAAAAGTGGCGCGGGGTTGTTGAAATAATAATTTAAAATTGTGAAGTTTTAAATCCAATGCTACGCCAAACATGATAAAGGCGAGGCAAATATTGAGCAAAATGAGTTGCTCAGGATTAAAATTAATCTGGATGTTATCAATCATTTTTGTAAAATTAGCGGCAGCTAAATGAAGATGTTCCGCATGGGTTTCTCCTTGACTGCACTGGATTTTATAGGTCGCTGGGTTCAAATGTAGGAATTAATTCCTAATTTGGGCCGTCGTAAATGTTTGTTCCTATGAAGTATTTCTGTTTGACTCTTGCGCTGCTTGTATTGACAAGTATGGCGTTTGCACAATCAAAAACCAATAAAATCAAGCAATTCGTTGATGCAGACTATTCCTATCTGGAACAGTTGTACCTGCATTTGCATCAAAATCCGGAGTTGTCATTTTATGAATTCAACACGGCAAAGCGCATGGCGGATGAGCTGCGGGGTTTGGGTTTTGAAGTGACAGAAAAAATAGGCGGCAACGGCGTGGTTGGCGTTTTAAAAAATGGCACTGGTCCTACCATCATGGTGCGCACAGACATGGACGCGCTGCCAATTGCAGAAGAAACAGGCTTGCCGTATGCCAGTAAAGTGACAACGAAAGACGAAACGGGCAACACCGTGAGCGTGATGCACGCCTGTGGGCACGACACGCACATGACGAGCTGGGTAGGCGCGGCGCGCAATTTGTCAAAAATGAAAAGTGATTGGAAAGGAACCCTCCTTTTTATTGGGCAGCCTGCGGAAGAACGCAATGGCGGCGCTAAAAAAATGCTGGATGAAGGCTTGTTTCAGAAATTTGGAAAACCCGATTATGTCCTTGCTTTGCATGCAGCTCCGAATGTGCCAGCAGGAAAAATTGGCGTAAAAGCCGAATATAGTTTTGCATTTACCGATTTTATGGACATCACGGTTTACGGTCGCGGTGGGCACGGCGCTTATCCGCATACTACGATTGACCCGGTTTTGCTGGCTTCGCGCATAGTGATTGCATTGCAAACCATTGTGAGTCGCGAAATTTCGCCACTCGAGCCCGCAGTTGTGACAGTTGGATCCATTCATGGCGGTACAAAAGGCAACATCATTCCAAACGAGGTCAAGCTGGAGTTGACGATGCGCTGCTTTAATGACGCAGTGCGCAATGCTATAATTGAAAAAATTCAGCGCGTTTGCAAAGGCATTGCAATGTCGGCGGGGCTGCCCGAAGAAATGTATCCTAAAATGACCCTGAAAAATGAGTTTTGCCCATCCGTTTACAACGAACCCAATTTGACCAATCGCTTAAAAACCGTTTTTCAACAAACATTGGGCGCTGACAATGTAATGGAAGTGCCGCCGACGATGGCTGGCGAAGATTTTAGCTATTTTGGCAGAACGGAAGAAAAAATTCCAACCTGTATTTTTTGGTTGGGTGCTGTTGACCCGCAGTTGTTAGCGAAAGCTGAAAAAGGGGAAGCACCCATGCCGAGTTTGCACAATTCTAAATTTGCACCAGTACCAGAGCCAACGTTAAAAACTGGCGCGATTGCGATGACGGCAGCTGTTTTGAATTTGCTGAATAACAAATAGTTATGACAAACCTCGTACTTTGATTAAATCCTCTGGGGTATCAATACTCATGGTTTTTGCTTGTGTAAAATTGACAAAAATGGGATAACCAGCTTCTAACCAACGGAGTTGTTCGAGCGATTCTGCTTTTTCGCGCGGGCTTTGTGGAAGCGCGGTAATTTCTAAAAGCGTGGCACGATTGTAACCATACAAACCGATGTGTTTATAAAATATGCCATTTTTTAAAGCTTGATTAAGCGGAACGCCTGCAAGCTCAGGAATTGGTTGGCGACTGAAATTCAATGCTTTACGATTGTCATCAAAAGTGATTTTGACCACATTGGGATTTTCCAGATCGGCTCGGCTGTCAATTTGTTTAGCCAAAGTAGCAATAGGCGCTTGTTTTTGTAATAATTCCACCACCAGGTCAATCGAAGCAGGCTCAATGAAAGGTTCGTCTCCTTGAATATTTACAATTAGATCATATTGTTTTAAAAATTTAGCCACTTCAGCGCAGCGATCCGTGCCGCTGGGGTGATTTGGATCCGTCATTATTACATTGGCTTTAAAACGCATGGCATGATCGAAAATTTGATAATCATCGGTGGCAATGATTACATCGTCGAGCAATGTAGTGAGTTGCGCGCGTTCGTACACGCGTTGCAACATGCTTTTTCCGTTAATATTCGCCAAAGGCTTACCGGGGAAGCGCGTGGATGCGTATCTTGCAGGAACAATGCCAAGTGTTTTCATTTTTGTAATATTAATGCTGAATAATTTATAAAAAAATGATAATTTTGACAACGAATGTAATGGATTGTAGCGTTTAAATTCAAATTTTGAGCATTTAGCACTAAAAAGCGAACTTACTATGTGGAAATTACACCTCGGACTCCTCCTGTGGGCGGTCAGCCATATGAATGCGTATGCTACGGGCGACAGCACGCGTTACCTCACTCGGCAAGATACGGTTTTTCTAAGTATTGATGCGATGGGTGAGAAAATTTTTGAACATAAAATCGAACGAAAGCAAACCTTGTTTTCATTGGCACAATTTTATGGATTATCGGTCGAAGAATTATATTTTTATAATCCGGAGCTAAAAGAAAAAAGTGTATCGCCGGGGAAAGCAGTGTTGGTGCCGATTCCCAATCGCGCCATTATTCGATACAAAGACCAGCATTTTAAAATCTGGAAGTATGCGCCGGTTTATTATGTTGTAAAAAAGGGCGATACGATGTTTCGCATTGCAAAAGTCCATTTTAGAATGCCCGTAGATTCTATTATGCAACGCAATGGTTTACAATCAGAAACGCTGAAAGTCGGTCAATGCTTGCAAGTGGGCTGGATTAGTTTAGATGGTGTGCCGGAAGATATGCGCAGTGAAAGTGGCAATCCTTTAAGCAGGAAAAATGGAGCTTTGTACAAATTGTATGTGCGGGAGCAAGGCGACCGAAAAGTGAAAGAGCACCAAGGTGTAGCATATTGGCAAAAAGATAGCAAGGAGGACAGCGATTTGTATGCACTGCACCGCGATGCTCGAATCAATAGCATCATTGCGGTGACCAACCCAATGAATAAAGGCACCATCTATGTAAAAGTGATCGGCAGAATTCCTGCAACGGCGTATGGTGACGAAGTGGCGGTGGTGCTGTCACCTTTGGCAGCAAAGGCGCTGGGGGCACGGGATCCTAGGTTCTTTGTGAAGGTAAAGTATTATTAAAGATTCTAGACTATCGACAATAGACTTTAGATGATAGCGTCTGAATTTACTTTTTTTTGTGTAGAAATTCAGCGACCTTTGAGGCAGATTTTGAAAAATGTGTAAAGTCAATTGTCTAATTTCTAACGTCTTGAAATAAAATGAATTACAAAAATAATATCCTCGAAACCATTGGAGACACCCCTCTGGTGAAACTGAACCGGGTAGTGGCAGGTGTACCTGCGCTGGTGCTGATGAAAGTCGAAACTTTTAATCCGGGGCATTCCATCAAAGACCGGATGGCGCTTAAAATGCTCGACGATGCGGAAAAACGTGGCGACATCAAACCCGGTGGCACCATCATCGAGTGTACTTCCGGCAATACGGGCATGGGCTTGGCGCTGGCGGCGTGTGTGCGCGGCTACCGCTGCATTTTTACCACCACCGATAAACAATCAAAGGAAAAAGTCGATATTTTAAAGGCGATGGGTGCCGAGGTCATCGTGTGCCCGACGAATGTGGAGCCCGAAGATCCGCGTTCGTATTACGCTGTGGCTGAGCGACTTAGCACAGAAATTCCCAATTCTTTTTGGTGCAATCAGTATGATAATTTGTCGAACCGGCAGGCGCATTATGAGTCAACTGGTCCCGAAATTTGGGAGCAGACGGATGGCAAAATCACGCACATCGTAGTTGGCGTGGGCACGGGCGGTACGGTTTCTGGCGTGGGGCGTTATTTGAAAGAAAAAAATCCGAATATTAAAATCTGGGGCATTGATACCTACGGTTCGGTTTTTAAAAAATATAAAGAAACCGGCATTTTTGATACCAATGAAATTTATCCTTACATCACGGAAGGCATCGGCGAAGATATTTTACCTAAAAACGTCGATTTTGATGTCATCGATTTGTTTGAAAAAGTAACGGATAAAGACGGTGCCATCATGGCGCGACGTTTGGCGCGAGAGGAGGGGCTGCTGCTGGGCTATTCCGCTGGTTCGGCGGTAGCGGGCTTATTACAATTAAAAGATAAATTAACAAAAGATGATGTGGTGGTTGTAATAATTCACGATCACGGCAGCCGTTATGTTGGCAAAATTTACAATGATGACTGGATGCGCGAGCGCGGATTTTTGGAAACCGAACTGAAAGTGCGCGACATCATTGCCCGCAAGGATGGGAAGCATTTTTATGCGGTGCAAAAAACAGACACCGTGCGCCAGGCTTTTAATATGATGAAAGAATATGAAATATCGCAAATGCCGGTGATGGATAATGGCGATATCGTAGGGTCGATAACAGAAAGTACGGTACTAAGTTACATGTTGGAGAATCCGCTGAATAATACAGAGAAACAAGTGGAAACCATTATGGGCGAGCCTTTCCCGGTGGTAAGCGAAGACCTATCTTCCTCACAATTAAGTAAATACATCAGTCGTAAAATTCCGGCAATTGTTGCTAAAGATAAGGCGGGTACGATGCATATTTTAACACAATATGATATAATACAAGCGATGTAAATAATTTACGATTTACGATTTACGATTTACGATTTACGATTTACGATTTACGATTTAC
>CAZFBN010000207.1:0-7651 GCA_964517145.1 uncultured Saprospiraceae bacterium | reverse complement strand
GGCATATACATTGGGGGTGATGTGGTAGATGCCGCATTGCCCTTTTTTCAGGAGGGTAAGGTGCGTTATTAATACAAATCGGTGTACCAGCGATTTTTAGTCGCCGCCCACTAATGACTACGGCAACGGAAGGTCGCCGATATTACCGTCTTGCTTTAAAAAACGAAGTCATCAGTTGCCCGCACTCCTCTGCCAGGATGCCATATTCTACCTTTGTTTTCGGATGTAGCAAGCCCTTGCCAAAGCGCATAAAGCCGCGTTTTTCATCTTCGGCGCCATATACGAGCCTGCCCAGTTGCGCCCAGGCGAGCGCGCCCGCACACATCACGCAAGGTTCGAGGGTGACGTACAGGGTGCAGTCGTCGAGGTATTTGCTACCAAAATAATTCGCAGCGGCGGTAAGGGCGATGATTTCGGCGTGGGCGGTCACGTCGTTGAGTTGTTCGGTTTGATTATAACCTCTTGCGATGATCTGATTTTGACAAACAACGATAGCACCTACCGGCACTTCGCCTGCTTCGTAGGCTTTTTTGGCTTCTTTGAGCGCCTGCTGCATGAAGTAGTCGTCACTGTAAATGGAAAGCATGAATTATTTACGATTTACGATTTACGATTTACGATTTACGATTTCGCTTAATGCTTATGCTAATACAAAGGTCACAAAGTTTATTTACAAAGAAGTCTATCCATTGTGTCCTTTGGGTAAAAACTTCGGGTATCTGTTGGTGAAACGTTCGGCAGGAAAAATCGTAAATCGTCCTTCGTAAATTTAAAATTAGCCCTATCTTTGCACATGGAAACAAGAAAAATAGCACAGGATAAATTTTTGGACGACGCACTGACCTTCGATGATGTGCTGCTCGTTCCGGCTTACTCTGAAGTGTTGCCCCGTGAGGTGGACACTTCCACGCAACTCACTCGTCATCTTCGCCTTAATGTTCCAATCGTTTCTGCGGCAATGGACACCGTGACTGAAAGCAAACTGGCAATCGCCATGGCGCGGCAGGGGGGCATTGGTATCATTCACAAAAACATGAGCATCGAGCAGCAGGCAGAGCAGGTGCGCTCGGTGAAGCGCTCAGAAAGTGGCATGATCCTCGACCCGGTCACGCTGCACGACAATGCGACGGTGGGCGATGCCCTCAAGCTGATGCAGCAGTTTAAGATTGGCGGGATTCCGATTGTGAATGCTGAGAATAAATTGATTGGCATTTTGACCAACCGCGATTTGCGTTTTGAAACCAATAAGCGCCGCCCGGTGTATGAGGTGATGACCAAAGAAAATTTGGTGACGGCTCCGGCGGGTACGAATCTGGGGCAGGCGCGCGATATTTTGCAAGGACATAAAATTGAAAAGCTGCCGGTAGTGGACGAGGGGAATACCCTGGTGGGCTTAATTACGTATAAAGATATTATGAAATTGCAGGACTATCCGAATTCCTGTAAAGATGAGTTTGGTCGCCTCGTGGTAGGGGCAGCCGTGGGCGTGACGCGCGACATGATGGATCGGGTGGAGGCATTGGTAAAAGTAGGCGTGGACGTGATTTGTGTAGATACCGCGCACGGGCACTCGATGGGCGTGCTGAATGCTATTAAACAGGTGAAGCAAAAATTCCCCGATTTGCAAGTCATCGGTGGCAACGTGGCGACCGGCGCAGGTGCGAAGGCACTCGTGGAAGCTGGCGTAGATGGCGTGAAGGTAGGCGTGGGTCCGGGGAGTATTTGTACCACCCGTGTGGTAGCGGGCGTGGGCGTTCCGCAGTTGTCGGCTATTTTTGAAGCAGCGAAAGGCATTGAGGGTTCCGATGTGCCGATCATCGGCGATGGGGGCATCCGTTATACGGGCGATATTGTCAAAGCGATTGCCGCAGGCGCTAGCACGATCATGGCGGGGAGTTTGTTTGCTGGGGTCGAAGAAGCGCCGGGCGAAACGATCATTTTTGAAGGTCGAAAATTCAAGGTGTATCGCGGGATGGGTTCACTCGGCGCGATGCAGGAAGGCTCGAAAGACCGCTATTTCCAGGATGTGGAGGACGATATCAAGAAGCTCGTGCCGGAGGGCATCGAAGGGCGGGTGCCATTTAAAGGGACGATTGCGGAAGCCATGGTGCAGTACATCGGTGGTTTGCGGGCGGGCATGGGCTACTGCGGTGCGGGTACGATTTTGCAATTGCAACAGGCGCAGTTTGTGAAAATTACCAATTCCGGTATTCGCGAAAGCCATCCGCATAATATTACCATTACAAAGGAAGCGCCGAATTATAGTCGTTAATTTATTTTTTATTTGAAATTGGACGTTGATGGTACGCTGATTTTTATGATAATTAATATCAATTATGATTTATTATTCAGTCGAAATCTTAATCATCTTAACGATCAGTGTACTATCCATTTTTATAATAAAATGCGTTTAGCAAAAGAATTTTACCTCCGCGATGATGTCGTGCAAATTGCGCAGGATTTATTAGGCAAGTTTTTAATCACAGAAATAGACGGCGAGCGCAGCGTGGGTAAAATTGTAGAAACCGAGGCGTACCGCGCACCCGAAGACAAAGCCAGCCACGCCTATGGCAATCGCCGCACGGCTCGCACAGAGGTGATGTTTGCCGAAGGCGGCAGGGCGTATGTGTATTTGTGCTACGGCATTCACCATTTATTTAATGTGGTGACGAATGTAGAAAATGTGGCACATGCGGTGCTGATTCGAGCGGTAGAACCTGTTGAAAACGTGGAACTTATGCTGTTGCGACGCGGCATGGAAAAGCTAAAGCCCAATCTTACGGCGGGTCCGGGCGCGCTGGCGCAGGCGATGGGCATCACGACTTTGCATTCGGGAACGGATTTGACGCAAGCGGACAGTTTGATTCAAATTGAAGATAAAGGATTGGAAATCAATTCGATGGAAATCATTGCCAGCCCGCGGGTGGGCGTGGCGTATGCGCAGGAGTGGGCGGCGATTCCCTGGCGTTTTCGGGTGAAGGATTCGATTTGGACAAGTCGGGCGAAATAAAATTTAGGTTTAAAGGTTTAAGGGTTTAAAGGTTTAATGGTTTAGCTGGGTGACGTTGAACTAAACATTTTCAACCAAAATAAAACATGAAATATTTTCTGCTTGCTGTATTGTGGCTGTCCGTCCGGCTGGTGGCTGCACAGGATGAAGGCTTGGTTTTTGAAAATCATATTTATAAACCGAATATAAAAACGGTTCAATTCCATGTAGATGGCTTGCTGACGAGCTATCCAATGTATAATTTAAATGCAGGTACACCATTGCTTCTTTCTTTTGATGATATGGACGGCGATTCTAAAAATTATACTTACACCATCGTGCATTGCAATATGTACTGGGAGCCGTCGAATCTTGCGGAGATGGAGTACATCGATGGATTTATTGAAGAGCGCGTCGAAAGTTTTGAGTTTTCCTTCAATACTTTGCAGCCTTACACGCATTATCGCATTGCCATGCCCAATAGCCGCATGCGCTTTACCAAGTCTGGCAATTATTTACTAAAAGTGTATGACAATGAAGGTCGGAAATCACTGGCGATTACGCGGCGCTTTGTAGTAATAGAGCCAATTGTGCAGATGAATCCACGGCTGGTGCGTCCGAATATTGCTGGTAAATTACAAACGCATCAAGAAATTGATTTTGTTATTAATCACGAGCGCATCAAAATAAGCCGCCCGATGCAGGAAATCCGCGCCGCTGTGCTGCAAAACGGGCGCTGGGACAATGCCATCACGGATGTGCCACCGTTTTTGTTTCGCTCGAATGAACTGATATTTGATTATCAAGATAAAATCATCTTTCCAGCAGGTAAAGAATATCGTCCGCTCGACATTCGCAGCATGCGTTTTCGGTCACAGGGCGTCGCTGCCATTCAGCAAACCGATAATGGGTATGATATTACCCTCGAAAAAGATCGCAAACGAGTGAATGATGCTTACTTCCAGCGGGTGGATATTGATGGCAATTTTGTAATAGAAAATAATGATCGCACAAATCTTGATCCTGATTTGAGCGGTAATTACGCTAATGTTTTGTTTCCATTATATTCGCCTGAGCCTCTTTACGATTATGATGTTTACATTATAGGCGCTATGACAGATTGGCAACTCAAGCCGGAGTTTAAAATGGTGTATAATAATGCGGTCAATTCTTATGTGGCTAAAGTGGAATTGAAGCAGGGTTATTATGATTATATGTACGCTACGGTGCCCATTCAAAATGCGAATAAAAAGCCCAAAACGCCCGTGCTGCCTGACTTTAGCGAAATCGAAGGCAATTGGTACGAAACCGAAAACCAATATACGATTTTAATTTATTACCGCGCTTTTGGCGAACGCTATGATCGAATCATTGGCGCAGCAACCTTCAATTCTAACTTGTAAAAAAAAGAGTAAAAATAAATTTAACCACAAGGTGCACGAAGATTTTTCACAAAGTCCACGAAATGAAGCCCTTGTGTGCTCCGTGAAGCCTTTGTGATCTTCGTGATTAAGTATAGTTATTTGTGTCTTTTTGCTTAAATAACAAATAACAGATAACAGATAACAGATAACAAATAACCCCTTAACCAAAAAAACATTTTAGCGAAAATCCTCCATAAAAATTCCTCGGCAGCCCCGGATAATAATATCTTAAAGCCGGACCTAAGGCATTGATTTGCAGCATGGAAGCGTATTTTTCATCTAGTATATTATTGATGCCGGTGTAAATATCCAAATTCCATTTAGTGCCTAACATTTTACGCCAGCCAATCTTGCTGTTGAATAATTTGTATGCATCGTTATATAAAGAGTTGGCGTCATTCAAGGGAATGGCATCGGTAAATTGAAAGGTAATATTCCCGTACAATCCCGTTCTAGGCTCATTAAAATCAAGCCCTGCGCTGGCAATGTGAGGGGAAGTACCCGTCAAACGATTGCCGGAATAATCATTATCGCCATCTACAAATTCATCAAATTTATAATCTGCGAAGGTATAACCTGCGAAAATTTGTAAAATATCATTATTTCTCAAGATTTTATAATGTAAATAAGCTTCGATGCCATTGTGTATTGTTTTACCAGCATTCACGCCAATAAACTGGTCAATCGCGGTGCGCCGTGCCACCAGTAAATCTTTAATTTGCATGGTATAAAATGTAATTTCATAACTCAGTTTTCCGCGAATATTATATCCTCGGCTGCCGATTTCGAAATTCCAGCCTTGCTCCGGTTGGATGTCGGGATTGATGGCTCCTGCCGGTGTCAGCGTTTCTTCCAAAGTGGGTGGCGAAAATCCATGACTCACAGTACTATACAAATTAATTTCTGATTTCAAGCGATAAACCACGCCAATGCGCGGCGATACAATGGTTTTAAAATTATATTCACCGGAAAAATCATTGCCATCTGTTAATAATTGATCGTCCAATGTGTAATTGGTTTGATTTACATTCACGCCGGCATTCATCGTCCATTTCTGCGAGCGCCACGCCGCTTCTGCAAAAACATTATAATAAAACCGATTTTCTTTATTATCTTGTAATAAGGTATCCGGCGACACGGTGCCATCGGCATTGCGGAATAATTGAAAATTTTGCCAATTATAATGTTCAGAAAAAACTTCCCCACCGACATTGTAGCGCAGACTTTCAGTCTGCTTGTACTCAAATCTTGTTCTGCCGCCAAAGGCTACACTGTTCTCATCCAAAATCCCGAAAGGACGCGGCTCATACGCATCCCGCCAGGTACTAAATAAACTCGTCGTGTTGCTAAATTTACTACTAAATGATTGTTGGTGGGATAAACCCGCTATAATTTTATCATATTCCTCAAAACCTTTAATATTCGCCCAGATGGTCGCTGCCTTTTTTGGATTATTTTCAAAATCAGCTTTATTTAAAGAGCTGGGAATGAATCCTTTGACACGGGTATAATTCACTAATAAAGTGGTAATACCATTTTTTATAACATTTAATTTACTTAATGCCGTGAATCCTTCCCGATCATATTCATTATTATCGCGCCAGCCGTCGCTATGCGTTTTATTATAATTTAAATCCAAACGTGCTTTTTGACCACTTAAATTTACACTCGCCACCGTTCTTAACAAACCAAACGAGCCGACCTGCGCTTGCGCAAACGCTTGCCCCCCTTGGGGGGGTAGGGGGGCATTACTCTTTAAATGTATCAAACCACCCAAACCCGCGCCATACACACTCGCTGTCGGACCTTTAAATATTTCCACTTCTTGTAATAAACTCAAATCAATATCCTCCAGCGAGGTCTCGCCCACGCCCGAAGTCAATGGAATTTCATCCAAATATGCCCGAATCTTAGCCGTACCAAAAGGCGAGCGACTCCCAATGCCGCGAATGCTGATGCGATTGGTACTCAAGGTGCCGCTTTGCATATACACCCCCGGAATGCGATTGAGCGCCGGCGTAATCGTCAGATTATCATCGCGTTGTAAATCTTCGGGGTACATTTTCATTACTGGGGCAGGGGTGTTGAGGGTGACGGGAATGCGGGGGGCAGTGACTATAAATTCGTGAAAGAGCCAGTCACCGTTAGGGATTAATTCTACAAATATTTCTTTTTTCTTTATGCTATCTAAATTAATTGTAAAATCCAGATACCCAATATGAGTGATTTTTAAAAATCCAGTATCCGGTATTATTAATTCAAATCTCCCATTATAATCTGTGGCAGTTCCGATAGCAGTTTCTACAACAAATACATTTCCTCCAATAATCGCACTTTTTATTTCCGCATCAATCACCCTTCCTCGCAGCACTTGCTGCCCCGCCGCGCCCGTCCACATTAGCAGAAACAATAAGATCAAGCCCCAAATCATTTCCGATTTCCGATTTCCGATTTCCGATTTCTCTTTCATCCAACTATTATTTTTGTAATGCTGTTTCTTTTTGGAAACGTTTTCAAACAAAAGGAAGATGCCTGACGGTGAAAAGTTCAAGCCATACGTCTGGCATCTGGCATCCATAAATCTGGCATCATGGAATTAAAATTCAAAACCACCATTAATTGCGGCAATTGCGTGCGCACGGTGACCGGCTTCCTCAACGACGTGAAAGGTATTGAAAAATGGGAAGTGGACACCAATAATCCCGATAAAATTTTAACCGTCGAAGGCGATGCGGTGACCGTGGAAGAAGTGGTAGCGGCGGTGGAAGAAGCGGGATTTGATATTGAGGCTATTTAATCTTTCTTATTATTTTACGGGTATAACCCTAACATAATCAATGTAAGCAGGAATAGCAGCTGCTGTATTTAGGTTGCGCTTACTGTTTCTAATGCCCCTAAATGCCGCTAATGCTATGTAAGCGGGTTTGAAATTTAGGCTTACTTCTGCAAATTCCATTTCATCATAACTACCATATTCGTCTTTAGTATGTTTAAAAAAAGTAACTAGTTTGTTTCTAATTTTCATTTTCATGTAAATAGAATCACGCATAATGCTATCCCTTGTAGGTGACAACTCAAATTCTGCATATTCTTCTGTATAGCCATGTTCTCTATAGACAACTTCGAATTTTTGCTCATCGGGGCTTACAGGATCAGACATTCCACGAAACCAGTAAGCATAGGTCATCCGTAAATTATTATTTCTGGTCAGTTTGGAATCTAATAAGAAAAAACCTGC
>CAZFBN010000206.1:0-7659 GCA_964517145.1 uncultured Saprospiraceae bacterium | reverse complement strand
CTCCCTGAACCCCAAAAAACTGTTAATCTGGCAGCTTAAATCTCCGAACTCACGTGTATTTAAAAGAATCGTTTCCATTGCAGCCGTAGCGGGCGTTTTCAAATCTTCAAAAGCTTGCTGAAAAGTTTTAAACATTTGTTGCACTGCTCTATCCAGAGTAGCTTCGGAAGCATCAGGAAGGTCAAAAGGATTGATAACCGGCACGTGTTCAAGAGAAAGATTAGGATCAATATAAACTAATTTTTTACGATGTTTAGGCGAGGCATTTTCTGTAAACTTTGCAACCTGTTCAGCAAAATCACCGTTAGGGTCAAGTACCACAATACCAGTTTTTCCATAATTGATATGCTGCCAAATGAGCGATTTAACAAATTCACTTTTCCCTGCACCCGTTCCAGCTACGATATAAGTGTGTTTTGCTCTTTCTTTTTCTGGTATCTTAAAACGTCGAGAAGTTAAAAAAAAATCAGCAAGCGTAGGACTGTGACAACCCATCTCGGAAAAATAAGTTTCATCATCTTGTAACCGACTCGCAACCAACCGACGATCAAGCTCATTTTTAATTTTAAAGAGTGCATAAGCAGGATATAAGCGATAAAACCGATCATATACTTCCTGTTGCTCTTTATTGGAATCGAATGCTTTGATAACTCCACTGTATAATGGTTTATCAAACCAGGCACGATCTAGTTTTTCATCCCACGTTTTTGCTTCCCCTGAGATGGAATTAGCGGCATTTTCTGCTTGTCTGCGAATGCGATCTTCTCTTGCATATTTTGCCCGTTCTAAATCTCGCTCTAATTGTAATCCTAATTGCTCATTAAATACGTCTTTAAATTCTTTGGGCGTGATATATCGCTTGTAAATGAATTTTTTCTCTTCTTCATCCGGTCGTTTTTCACCTTTTCCGAATAGCTCCTTCCAAAAGCTTATCGTAAACAAAGATATTATTGCGATAAACAACTGTTCTAAGACATAGAATACATCCAAAGGCTTGTCGAGCAGAACCCAATCGTGCATGGTTCTCTCTACAATTTCATCCACGTCTTTTACTTTGATATAGCCTACATAGTTATGTTTATCCCCATCTTCAATATCTGTTGCCTCTTTGGTTAGCTCCCAATAGTTGTCAAAATTGAAATTTTCCATACAAAGCAATTATTTTTATGGTTGGATTAATGGTTTTAAATGCGGTTTTCCTATGGAAATCACGGTTTCATAGTTAAAGCACTGATCTTCATATACTTAGTAATCAAAAATACAACTGCAAAGTATTACAAACCAAAACTTCAAACTCCGAAGTTGTTTAAAATTAATGATATTTTTTAATATGAATATTTGCTGAGTTTGTTGAACATAGTCGAGGATTGCCTCGAAGTCACCCTCGAAGGGATTCCTTTGGAAAAAACCACTATATCTCACAAAGTTTTGTGTAAAATTTGTGCCTTTGTGCTTTTGTGGCAGATTGCAAAAACAACGAACTTGTTTAAAATTGACGATTTTATTTAATATGACAGAGGCAATTCGACGCTACATTCTCTTATTCAAGAGTAGATTGTTGAATCTTCCAAAATACGAGAACGTAGGAGCTTAGTTTGAAAAGATATTACGATTTTTCATTAATTTTAAACAAGCTCAACTTATTTATTGAATGATATTAATATTTTTTATCAATTTTAAACAAGTTCATCTTAATGCCCAGATTTGTAGTCATTTAACCCCGAACAATATGACCCTATTAGATAGTAAAACTAAAATTCTGTTAGAGAAGCGAAAATTGATTTGGGATAGTCATTATTCTGTCTCACGTATTCCTTTAGAAATACAAAATGCGCTCAACTCAGGCGCAGATCAAATCCGACCCTTATTGCCTCCACCAAATTTGGGTGAGCCTTTACCTAGTTCCATAAAGGACGAGCTTGATTCAATTAACAGTACAGTACTTTCTCTCAACGAAAAAGGACAACTGATAAGTTCTTTATCTAATGAGATTGCTTCTAATAGTGCTGAAATCAAGAACCTTCAATCTAAAATTCAGATTGCATACATTGTTATAGCAGTTGTTGTTGCAATAGCTTTACTAATAATTTTTCTTTAAAACCTCTGAAAGCTAGTTGTTTATGTTTGGAACATGGCAAAATCGTATTCGAGAACTAAAAGAACAAATTTCTCAGAAACAACAGAGGATTGGCGTTCTTGGCAGTGAAATTTCTCAAGATAAAAATGCTTGTTTAAGTAAAATAGCAAAACTCAATCAAACTGTTACAGAACACTTTTCCAAATCATTAGCTAACCATTCTACTTACACCGTAGAACAGTTATCTCAATATCCACCTTATCATTTTCCTGTTTGGCAGGAGGAAATTTGGGAAAATTGGGCTTTTAACGGTTCTCTCATAGAAAAGCAATTGTGTGTAGGTAAGTATCTTGAGAATAAAAGGGATATTCCAGGTATTTCTTTCACTGTACCTGCTTTCATCCCATTTATTGGTAGTCGGAAAACCTTTATTTTTCAAAGCAACACACGCAATGAAGAGGCATCAAGAAGCTTTTTTCAATCTGTGATATTGAGGGTTGCTTTAATGCTACCACATCAAACAATATTTACATTACTAGACCCTGCTGGATTTGGAAAGGCTTTTCCCTTAGCAGGTCAACTTAATTGCAGAGATAGTTCTGGTGATGTGTATC
This sequence comes from uncultured Saprospiraceae bacterium, assembly GCA_964517145.1. Classification (GTDB taxonomy): domain Bacteria; phylum Bacteroidota; class Bacteroidia; order Chitinophagales; family Saprospiraceae; genus JADJNW01. The sequence continues at coordinate 4,968 of CAZFBN010000206.1, read as the reverse complement.
GAGTACTAGAGCAAGTTGCGAGTGAAATGCGGAGAATAATTACAACTTATGGACTGACTGATAATAAGCCATTTGATGCGATAGCTGAAAACATCCTTATCAACGAACAATTTGAATTTATTTTTGCTGCTGATTTTCCTAAAGGATACGATCGTAGAGCCATTGAAAAGCTACAAAGTATTGCTAGTAACGGTACAATTGCTGGCAAGTATGTATTTATTCAGCATAATACAGATGTGGCACTACCACGAGATATGGATATGGCAGGTTTTGAAAATGCTTTTATCATGCCACTGTCCATTGAGAAGCACTCAGAGAGTTTGCTCTCAGGATATTCTTTTGTCCCCGATTCCGCTCCTACTGATAATTTAGGGTATAGATTATTGGAAAAATTAAAAGATAGTAAACCCCCTGAAAAAACGATTGATTGGCAAGAGGAGGCAGGGCTTCCTGAGTCAAATTGGTGGACTTGTAGTGCAACTGAATTTATAGAAACCTCAGTAGGACGAAGTGGAAGCCAAGATAAGTTAAATATTTGGTTTGGCGCTAAGAAAAGTGAAGGGAATAGACCTTGTGCGCATGGGATGCTAGGTGCTATGACTGGGTCAGGAAAATCTAATTTGTATCACGTCTTAATATTAGGATTATCGATTCGATATAGTCCAGAGGAATTGAAATTATACCTGATTGATGGAAAAGATGGCGTTGAATTTCAGCCTTACAAAGACTTACCTCATACAGAAGTTTTATCCTTAAAATCATTACCTCAACTATCAAGAAGTATTCTCACAGAAATAGTAGAGGAGAAAGAAAGGCGAAACAATCTTTTTACGCTTTGTAATGTAAGAAGTTTTGAAGAGTATAAGAACTTATCAGTCCAACCTCAAAAACTTCCAAGAATCCTATTATTAATTGATGAATACCAGGAGTTATTTGAGGGTGATAAAGAAGGGCAGGCATCAAATACTTTATTAGCAATAGCTCAACAGGGAAGAAGTGCTGGGATTCATATGTTTTTAGGATCACAAAAATTTGGGGCAGTTGGTATGCTCCACCAACAAGCTATTTTCGGCAATATCCACTTGCGGGCAGCAATGAAAATGACTCTTTCGGATAGAAATGCACTGACAGAATTTGGCAGAGAAGGTAAGCAATTCATTGCTACTTGTGATGTGCCAGGAAAAGTAGTGGTAAATGACCAAAGTGGGGATGATGGAGCTAACAAAATTGGTAAAGTGGCATTGCTTAAATCAAAGATCAGAGATGAAGTAATCAATCTACTGATTAAAAAAGCTCAGGATCAGTTCATCCCTATAGAGTTATTATCAACTAATGTATTTAATGGGAATGAGCAGCCTCAATTATTAGATAATCCTCAGATTGATTACTTGGTTCGCCAAAAGTCGTGGCTTAGTGAAAAAGAATTAGAAGATTACGCACGAAGAGATATTTCAAATGGTGGTATTGGTGAAGTTGGTTGGTTTGCGGGTGAAAAACCACTTGTTAGTTGGCTTGGACAAGAATTTAATGTTAGAGGATTTGCTAAAATCATTTTTAGAAGAAGAAGAGCAGAAAACGCAATCATTGTTGGAGATAGAAATGATACACGTTACGGAATGCTCTGTTCTATGCTCACAAGTATAGCATTAAATAGTGATCCTGAGAGCTATCAATTTATTATTGTAGATAGGAGTATTCCTGCAACTTCTTGGAGTGGGAGTCTCAAAAAAGTAAAAGAAATATTATTTGATAAAATTAATGCCTTTAGTGAATACATAACAAAGAGTTCAGAAATAGAACTTGTTTAAAATTGACGATTTTATTTAATATGACAGAGGCAATTCGACGCTACATTCTCTTATTCAAGAGTAGATTGTTGAATCTTCCAAAATACGAGAACGTAGGAGCTTAGTTTGAAAAGATATTACGATTTTTCATTAATTTTAAACAAGCTCATAGAAAAAATGCTTGGTAGGATCAATTTAGAGATTGAAAGGCGAAAGAGTTTAGATGAAAACGAACGCTTATCGCTTCCAAGTATTTTTTTGGTGATGACAGAATTAGATAGAGTGGATGAAATGACTCAAGTCCCTACAAAGTATGGAACGATGGAAGATTCTGAAATGGGGAAGGAATTAAAACAGATTTACCTAGAAGGTGCTTCTCTTGGGATACACGTAATTCTAAGTTTTGAAGGTGTCATGCCAATGAAAAATACGATAGGAACAAAGAGCCTTGATTATTTCAGGCATAGGATTGCGTTACAAATGTCAGAGGATGATTCTTTTACTTTTGTTCGTAAACGTGCTCCATCAAAATTACAAGAACAAGGAGCAAAGCCGATCTGTGCCTACTATTTAGATGTGAATAGTAACAAGGATTCCACTTTTAAACCTTATGTGGTAGGAAATACGCTGGATGAAGAAATTTTTAATATTAGCAATACACTTGCAAAAAGAATGCAATATGGGAATGGATGATGTCTTTCATTCTATGGATGCTTTTGAAAAAGAATTAGAAGTTTTTAACCAAAAACTTCAAGCATCCTTTAAAGATTTAAATAATCAGCATGAAAAGGTATCTCCTTTATGGGATGATAGTATGCGCAAAGAGTACGATGAAAAATGGATTCCATTGGAAGAGGATATGAAGGAATATGTTACTAAGGATGGCAGGACTTATGTGGATATACTGATTTCAAAACTAACAGCTATAAGAGGTTATTTATATGGCAGTTAATGTAGAGCATTTAATAGTAGGATTGGAGGAATACAACGGTAGTTTAAATTCCCACCTTTCTAATCTCGTGAGCGATTTTAATTCTCTGAAAGAATTCTACCATCGGCTAGCATCCGAGTATGAGGGTGAAGCTGCAAATGCTTTTAAAGCTGCTTGGGGGATTACAAGTGAATGGTTTGAGGAATACTTGAGAGATTCTCAAGACCTCTCAAAATTTTTAGAAGAAAGGATTGAATCTTTGAAGAAACAAGGCGAATCATAATTTTAGTATGGGCATTACTAATCCAGACATATTAATACCCAAGCTAAATGATTTGTTGGAGCATATCAGCAGATGGGAAGAGAGTAGTAACGAGTCTTTACGGGAAGCAAACGAAACTCAAAAGATCGCAAATGACAAGGTTGAACAAGGAATTTATGAAGCTAATATAATGCTCAACCAAGCCGAACAGGATTTTCTAACGGTTTCTACTTTTAAGGCAGAAGCGGAGGAATTTCATGCTCGTTATCAAGAATATTTATCCCAGGTTATCCAATTAGAACAAGCTACTCAATCACAAAAATTAAGAGCCGAACAAACACTGTCATACTGGAATTTGGAACTTCAAAAAGCATTAGCTTGGCTGGAACAAGCCAAATTTGAATTGCAACAAGCCATTATTGCAGTAAACCAGGCAGAACAGGATGTATATCATGCAGAATCTCAACTAAGGAATGCCGAAGCCAGTTTAAGAAACTGCCAACAAACCGTTTATAGGGATAAAGATGGAAGAGAGAGCAGACCCGATTGCAGTGGACATATGCGAGCAGTGAGTAGTGCTCAACAAAGGTTAAGTCAGGCGAGGTTACAACTTCAAATGGCTCAAGAAAGAAAACATCGTGCAGAAATAGAGGTCGCAAGGGCACAAGCAAGAGTCAACTGTTGTAATAATGCTGTTGCATTTTCCGAACAGGCAGTACAAGCAGCTTATACCGCTTTGCAATATGCAGTACAAGCAGTTAACTATGCAGAAAGGACATTAGAGCAAACACAAGTTGCATTACAGCACTCTAACCTTGCAGAAGAGAAAGCAAATTTGGAAGAGGTGATTGCGCAAGAAGCCTTTTCGGCTTCTCAAGATTCAATCAGAAATAATGAACAATCTCAGCTTAATCTTAAAAAAGCTGAAATCCACTGTGATGCTGCAAATAATCTAGCAGTCACAGGGCGGCAAGAGTTAGATGTTCGTTTAGGATATTTAAGAGAATTTGCAGCAATACCAGATCAATTAACTGATACAGTCGGAAACACAAAAAAGCAGGCTATTAATTCCTTTGCAACAACGGGGCAGATAACAAATAACACTCAAAATGCCCTTGAAGAAATCCTAAATGTAGATAAAAGAATGCAAGAATATAAGTATTTACTTTATGGAGATGATGGAATAGATGTCATTGCAGAAGAACGGTGGGGTAAAGATTATCTTAGATATAAAGCCTGGGGGCATTCAATTGTGAACCACGTCTGCCATATAAAAAATAGTGAATTAAAAGCGCGCGTATTAGGAGAACATCCAAAATTTATGATATCTGACAAAGCTTTAAAATTTTTAAGTGAAAAAATACAAGTAGATAGTATATGTGCTGCTTATGAACACTATAAAGAAGAGATCGAAAATTTCTTCGCAAAAGGGGAAGATATAGGATCATGGGATTTGCCATTTGAAAACACTATTATCGGCGAAGGTTATATAAATATTGGCGGAGAAGAAAAGGAAAAAAGAATAGCAAAAGAAGTTATAGCAAATATTGTAAGAGTTGTTTTTATCAAGGATATACATCATCCTAGAGGTTATCGTCTTTTTACTGCTTATCCGTGGCATGATAAATGAAGATTATATAATAGCTAGAACTCTGCTTAAAACCATTCTATTTCATTTTTTATATGAAAGTTACTCTGGTGGTATTGAGCGAACTAAAGAAGAAATGCAGGATCAGTATTACGTGGATCATTGGTGAAAAGTAAAAGACCTTATATTTAATAGAAAACTTAACGAAGGAGAACCAATTTACTTTGTAAAAGATATTGCTAATAAGGGTTTATACGAGAATACAGATGATGAAGCATACAGATTCTTAGAATTAATGATTAAAAATTTAGAAAGAACTGATGGAGTTATTGAGAATTATTAACACTAAGAGCATGTTTAAATTTTAGCAAAGTGGTTTGAAAATAGAGAATCCGCCCTT
>CAZFBN010000205.1:0-7667 GCA_964517145.1 uncultured Saprospiraceae bacterium | reverse complement strand
AGTATTTATCAAAATACAAAACGACTTTTGAAAAGGAGTTAAATATCACGAAGCTTGGGCTTTTTGGTTCTTACGCGCGGAAAGAGCAAACGCCTGATAGCGATATTGATTTGATTGTAGAATTCAAACCCGACACCCCTAAGTTATCAGAAAAGAAAGAGCGGTTAAAAACCATCGTCCAATCAAAGTTTCGAAGAGAAGTGGACGTGTGCCGCGAGAAGTACCTCAAGCCTTATTACAAACAACAAATATTACAATCTGCGATTTATGTCTAAAAATCAATAAATTACATAAATTTCAGCACACTATTATTAATTAACATCGAATATAATAATCCACCGTACAGTCTTTACTTTACAATCGTTTTGATCAACATGCCATTCGTCACCGGATCACTCAATTTCATACCATTTAAAATAGACAATTCTTCCAGGCGCTTGTCGGGCATGCTGAAAGAGCGCAGTGCCTGCTCGAGCGTGCCGTCGCTTTTCACGGTTTGAATTTTGATTTTTTCTGGCAATACGTTGATCTTAGAAACATCTGTCAGTTGACGGAAATTTTTCATCGTATTTTCAAAAGCTGGGCGGTAAGTATTAAAATCTGCTGCCAAAGACAATCCGTAGAACTTGTAAATCAAGTTGTTATATTGAATCATATAAATCAACGCGCGAATCACGCTGCCGTCCTGCGGGTTGCGCTGGTCAGCCAAGATGGCTACTGCGGGGATGCCGTTGACTGTTATATTTTGGCGGTCTTGCACTTGCAGAGAATCTTGCGTGATCGCCGCGTTGGCAGCCTCGGACAAAGATTTTTCACTTGCTAAAGTCATGTACATCAAGGCTTTACCGTCTTTTGGTGCCATTTGAATCATGGAAGCGGTATTTTCAAACTGCCATTGCGCGGGCACTGGAAATTGAAATTTCAGCTCAGGATGATAAAAAATGCTATTTTCAACGTAGCCCTGGCGCGGGTCTTCGCCATAAACGATGCCATCAATCATGCGCAGGTAGCCGTCGCGGTTCACCTTCAGATTTGCCGCTGGCACTTTGCTGCTTTGTTGCCATTGCTCAGCCAGCTGGTGTACGCGTGCGTTGCGATTTGCCGGGTTAGGGTGCGTCGAAAGAAAATTGGGAATACCGCCATTGTCACCACCGCTCAGGCGATCAATCGTATTAAAAAAATCTGCCATTTGGTGTGCATCGTAGCCCACTTTGCTAGAGTATTCCACGCCTAATTCATCGGACTGACTTTCATGGTCGCGGCTGAATTTTAAAAACAACAATTGCAATCCTTGTGAAGCCACATCGCCAAACTGCGCAAATTCGGGCGAAAGCACCATACCTGCCATCAGTCCGACTTGCGCCAATACCTGCTGGCTATACTGCTGCGCCGAGTGCCGCGCCGTAATGTGCCCGATTTCGTGACCCAAAACGCCTGCAAATTCTGCTTCGTTGTTGAAATGCGCCATGATGCCCCGCGTAAAATACACAAAGCCGCCTGGCACGGCAAAAGCATTGACCACCGGAGAATCCAGGATTCTAAACTGATAGCCAACATTTGGGCGGTGCGAAACGGCAGCCATTTCTCTGCCCTTTTCATTGATAAAATTTTGCAATTTTTCGTCGGGATAAGCGCCATAACTGGCAATGATCTCAGGATCAGACTGTAAGCCCATCGCTTTTTCCTGGTCTTCAGACAAAATGATGAATTGCTTTTTACCCGTCACCGGATTCACGGCGCAAGACAGCGCATTGCACAAAAAGAGCAGTACAAACAAATATTTCAACAGAGAACGATTATTTCGCATAATATTTGGTTTTTCGTAAAAGCGATCAAAAATTAGCGAAATTTAAACATTTTAACAAATTTGAACGATTCTTTGGCTGGCTTTTTCCATTAAAAAAGGAATTTTATCCTTGTAACAATGACTCTGCTCCGTCAATCCAAATCTCTGTGCCGCTGATGTGCGAAGCATCATCGGAAGCGAGAAATAGCACCAAATTCGCAACCTGCTCTGCCGAACCAGGCTTTCCCTTAGTCAGCGGCACAGTGCCTTGCGGAAATTCCACCGGCGGCTCAATTGATTCAATATCACGCTTTTGTGTACTTTCTTCGATCTCTGTTTCGATCCAGCCTGGGCAAATGACATTCACGCGAATTTTATACCTGGAAAGTTCCAGCGCCGCCATTTTTGCAAAAGCCACTTGCCCTGCTTTTGAACAAGAATAAGCCGTTGCGCCCGCGTTGCTAAAAATGCGCGTACCATTTACGGAGGCAGTAATAATCACCGAACCACCTTCCTTTTTTAAATGCGGGATGGCATATTTCACAGTGAGAAAAGTGCCTTTCAGATTGATTTGCAAGGTTTTATCCCATTCATCGGGTTCCAGTTCTTCGATAGGTGTCCAGACGCCATTAATACCCGCATTGGCAAACACAATGTCCAGGCGACCAAATGTTTGAACAGTCTTCGTCACAGCCAGCAACATCTCCTCTGGATTTGAAATATCAGCAGCAGCTAAAATAGCGGTTCCACCCAGTTTTTCAATTTCCTGTACCGTTTCCTGTAGCTCGTCTTCTGATCGGCTCAAGGCACACACTTTTGCTCCTTCTTTTGCCATTAAAATAGCGGCTGCTTTGCCAATGCCGGAACTTGCGCCGGTTACTAAGGCTACTTTGTTTTGTAATTTCATGGTTTTAAGGGGAATTATTTAATCAATTTTTTTCAATGCATCGGGATGGTTGATGTCCTAAATGATTTGGATCGAAATAGTTGTAGAATCGAGTGATTTTGTCGTTTTTTGTTTCTAAAATGCTCACGCCATCGTAACAAATTGACTTTCTGTCTTTTATTGTTCCCTCCGAACTCCATTCCGACGCGATTTTACCATCCAACATGATTTGATTTCTAAAACAGGTGTGTTTTTTTGTTTTTGAATTTTCTCGCCAGAAAAAAATTGGGGAAATGATGCGATGGGTCAAAAGTTATTTTCGATAGAACGAGGCATGAAAAGGTTTGTTTAAAAAATAAAAAGGGAATGAGAATGATAAAAGTCATTTTAACTGTCTGATGATTGTCATAAAATTGATGAAGCAGCAAGTGCTATTTTGGAAGCTCACTAAAATCCTTAAATTATATGTTTTTGATTGACTGGTTCCAGGCAAATGCACTCATGATCTTTACCACCTTGGTTTTGTTGGGTATTCCGACGGTTATTTTGATTGTTGTATTTGGCAAAAAGAAAACCGACAAACCACAGGGATAAAAACTGCGGTCAAAATTTTCAATGGGTTGTGGCATTTGGACAATTGAATAACAGGTTGATATTCAATTGTATTGATGTTTTGTATTTACGCTATTTTGATGCAAAGTTCGGCTCTTTTTCAGCAAAAGCGCTTTGTTTTTGTTGAAAGAAGGGTGCTATTTTTCTATGGCTTTTATAGGAATGGTAAGGGCTGTTGCTTCCAATGGCTCTTCTAAAAAGTGCTTGGCTACGCTGAGCGGGCGAAGGTTGCCTTTGCGTTTGAATTGATGTTTTTCCATGCGACGGATAATGTCGTCCAGTGTTTTGACACCGTCCACAATAAACGGACCTTTGTTGAGCATCACGCATTCGGCACGAGCCGCCATAGCAGCATCCGTCACTTCGGCGCGGGTAGGATTGCCTTTGCGCACAAGTTTTTCGAGCACCTGTGTTGCCCAAATACCCGGCACGTGCGCGGCTTCGCAAATCCACAAAATTTCCTCCTGCACTTCGGCGCTTCGTTCAAAGCCAATTTCTACGGCGAGGTCGCCCCGTGCGATCATCACCCCTACTTTGGCGTTACGCATTGCGGTGAGGAGCATCATGGGCAGGTTTTCAAAGGCTTCTTCAGTCTCAATTTTCAACGTAATTCCGATGTCAGCTCGATTGAGTCTTTTCAATTCGCCCTGCAAATACTCCACATCTTTTGGATCGCGGGCAAACGAATAGCCAATAATATCGGCATGCGCGGCAATGAATGGCAAATTCACCAGATCCGCTTCGGTAAGCGAAGGCAAGGACAAATTGCTATCCGGCAGGTTAATGCCTTTATCGGCGCGGAGTTTGCTACCTCTTACAGCCGCTTCTGTAATTTTTACTTTAATTAAATCCGGGTTGACCTCAGTAATCAATCCTGCTATTTTACCATCGTCAAAAAAAATGCGTTCGCCGGCTTTTGCATCGTGAAAAATTTCAGGCAATTGTACCGATACATACACCCGGTTGGGCTCTGTCGTTGACGGAATGTCACGAACCAAATAAATCAGATCGCTTTCAAACAAGCGCACATAAATTTTTTCTTCTGAAATGGGAAAAACCTCTTCTGTACGAAATTTTGGACCTGACATGTCCATATACACCAGGCAAGATTTTCCGGTCTCTTGTTCTCCTTTTTTAATATTGGAAATCATGCGATACCAAGCCAGCGGACCATCGTGGCTGGTGTTGATGCGCGCAATATCCATACCTGCCATCAGCAAAGATCGAATCAATTCATAATCTTCCGCAGCTTCACTCGGCATTGTCACCATGATACGGGCACTCTCGCCCCGGTGGTGCCGCCCAAAAAGTTGAAGGGTATTTTGTTGAATTTGCGACTTGCTTCTTCGATAATCGAATGGAGAACGAACCGCATGTTCCGTATTTTGTTCTCCGTTCAATAATTGCAACAGACTGTATATATTTTGCAAATTCGTGAGCGTATAACCTTCCGAATGACTCAAAGAGGAAATGCTGAGGAGTGATAATTCTTCCTGAATTTGGTGCAAGTCAAACGTGCGTAGCGCCAGATAATGGATCAAATTGCGCGCACTTTCTACATAATGCGGCTGCACACGCTGGAGCAGATCAGCATATTTCTTCTCGCTATGAAGGACAAACTCTATAATTTGCCGAATATTTTCTTTCAAGGTGGACACATCTGGAGTCATGTGGATCGGTTTTGTACTAACACGCAAGTTGAGCCGATTTTTCTTCCATTTGCAATGATGAATATCATTGAACCCAAAACAACCTGCACATTGTTTTTTAATAACACTTTAAAAAAGCATTCTTCAACGATGATTCAAATTATTTTGTTCTATCTGCTCAATTTCTTCAATGGGCAAAAACTCTTCCAAAATCAAACTATCCTGCGCCAGCGAATCTGCCAATAATTCTGCAGCCGAAGGAATTCGATGCGGACAGTTTAACAATTGCTTGGTTTCTGGCGAAAGTTCCCTGAATTTTGCCTCTTTCCAGCTTGCAAAATCTGGCTCTTCCAACAATTTTCGTACAAAAATCGCCCATACCGGCAAAGCCGTATTGGCACCTTGTCCATTCTGATAATTGCGAAAACGCACCAAAGGCGAGTCTCCGCCCACCCAGGCACCCGCTACCAAATTTGGAATAAACCCAACAAACCAGCCATCGGCGTGGTTTTGTGAAGTACCCGTTTTTCCAGCAAGCGGATTCAACAAATTATATTTCCAACGAATACGACTTGCCGTACCATACTGCGTAACGGATTGCAGCATCTGAGTAATCATGTCAGCATGCAGGGTGTCAATGACTTGTGCTTCTACTGGTTTTTCAAAATTCACCAACACTTTACCATCGCGCGTTTCAATTTTGGTGATAATGGTAGGGCGCACCCGCTGCCCCCGGCTTGCAAAAACACTGAACGCAGTCACCATCTCCTTCAGCGGAACCTGCGCCGTGCCCAAGGCAATAGAAGGCTCCCGCGGCATTCCCACGGTGTCTATACCTAGCCGATACGCCAGATTGATGACATTTTCAAAGCCTACTTGCATCATCAATTTTACCGTCACCGTATTGATGGAGTTGGTCAGCGCCCCTTCCATGGAGTAAGAGCCGCCGTATTTGCCATCGGCATTTTGTGGCAGCCAGTCATCGAGGTCTTTTCCATTTTCATCAAAATTGGGTTCGGGGTCTTCCCGTCGCCAGTCTTTGCGCGCCCATTCACCTTTGGCGTATTGGTGGTAGGAAATGAGTTCATTGGCAATTTGTTCGCAAGGGTCTATTCCTGTCAACAACGCCTGGGTATAAACCATTGGCTTGAACGCCGACCCTACCTGCCGTCGCGCCAGCACGTGGTCATATTTGTAGTGATCAAAATCAACCCCGCCAATCCATGCGCGAATATGACCGGTGTAGGGTTCCATTGCAATAAAACCAACCTGCAACAAGCTAAACGCATATTTCACCGAATCAAGCGGCGTCATTTCCACTTCTTTGTCGCCTTCCCAGCTAAAAATGGTCATTTTGGTTGGTGTATTAAAAACCCGCTCAATTTCTGCGTCACTTGCACCTTTTTCTTTTAACTGACGGTATCGATCTGACAATTTCATGGCAGCGATAATCAAATCCTCCCGATTGCCCCAAGGCTTCTGCCCACGCCAGTGCTGATCGAAGGTACGCTGTAAGCTGCTGATGTGTTCTTGCACTGCTTCTTCCGCAACACGTTGAATACGAGTATCTAATGAAGTATAAATTTTCAAACCATCGACCATTAAATCATACTTTTCGCCATTGGCTTTGCGATGCTTGTCAAGTAGTTTAGGCAATTCTTGTCGCAAATATTCCCGAAAGTAAGGCGCAATACCAGAGTTGTCCACCACCGGATTGTAGCACAACTCCATCGGCAACTTTTTGAGAGAGTCTCGCACAGCAGCCGTGATATAATTATTTTTTGCCATTTGTGACAGTACGACATTGCGGCGAGTAAGGGCGCGATCCGGAAACTTCGTTGGACGGTAATAATCGGTTGCCTGCAAAGTACCAATCAACACAGCCGCTTCTTCCAGGTTCAATTCCGTAGGCGCCTTGCTAAAAAAACGTCGCGACGCAATTTCAATACCATACACGTTCTCAGGAAAAGGAACAGTATTCAAATATAGCGTTAATAACTCTTCTTTTGAATACGCCCTTTCCAGACGCATAGCAATAACAATCTCACGTAACTTATTGATAATGATAGACAAAAACAGATAATCTTTACGAGGGTATAAATTTTTAGCCAGCTGCTGACTGATGGTACTGCCGCCCCCGCCCGATTGGTCGCCTTTCAAAATGGTGCGAAAAATTACGCGCCCCCAACTGCGATAGTCAATGCCATTGTGCCGAAAAAAACGTTCGTCTTCGGTGGCTACCAGCGCGTAAAAAGTGTGTTTGGGAATGTCCTTGTATTGTACAACCGTGCGGTTTTGTTTAAAAAATCGCCCCAGCAGCACACCATCGGCAGAATAAATTTCAGAAGCCGCTTCGGTTTGCACGTTGCGCAAGGTACGCACCGAAGGCGCATCCAGGAAAATGGGCAACAAGAAGGCAAAAACCAACAGAAATAAGACAACGACACTCAAAAAAATGCCCTTGGTCCATTTTGCCAGGCGCGGGCGTTTTTCGGCAAAACGATCCCAACGCTTCCGCAAAGGTGCCAACCATTGCTGCAATTTTTGCAGGGCGCGCCCCGTCCGCTGCTCTGTATTTTTTGATCCTACTTTATTCATAGCTAATTTCCTGCTGCTAACGCTCGGCTGTAAAATTCGGAAAAAGTTGGCGAGTTTATGCAGCTAGGGCATTATTTTCTATTTTCTAAGAAGCTGTTAAAAATTAAAAAGATTGACATATAAGAGAAGCATCCTC
>CAZFBN010000204.1:0-7711 GCA_964517145.1 uncultured Saprospiraceae bacterium | reverse complement strand
AAATAAAAAACGTCAAATAAAAAACGTCAAATAAAAAATTATGAAGACAATAAAAGGACCCGCTATATTTTTAGCACAATTCATGGGCGATACTGCGCCGTTTAACTCCTTGGAAGGCATTTGCAAATATATGGCAGATTTGGGTTATAAAGGCGTACAAATTCCTACCTGGGACAGCCGCCTGATCGACCTGAAAACCGCCGCTGAAAGCAAGGATTATTGCGATGAATTAAAAGGGAAGATCAATGCTTTTGGTTTGGAAATCACGGAGTTATCTACGCATTTGCAAGGACAACTCGTCGCGGTGCACCCGGCCTATGATGCCATGTTTGACGGATTTGCCGCGCCGGAAGTTCGCAACAATCCCAAAGCCCGCCAGGAATGGGCAACGCAGCAAGTGATTTATGCCGGTAAAGCCAGTCAAAATCTGGGTATTGATCGTTCGGTGACGTTCTCCGGCGCTTTGCTTTGGCCCACGGTATATCCTTGGCCCCAGCGCCCAAAAGGCTTGGTAGAAACGGGTTTTAAAGAACTCGCCGACCGTTGGATGCCGATTTTGAATGCGTACGACGAAGCGGGTGTGGACGTTTGTTATGAAATCCATCCGGGTGAAGACCTGCACGATGGCGCGACGTTCGAGCGTTTCCTGGAAGCGACCAACAATCACCCGCGCGTGAATTTATTATATGATCCCTCGCATTTTGTATTACAACAGCTCGATTATTTACAATATATTGATATTTATCATGAATTTATAAAAATGTTCCACGTCAAAGACGCCGAATTCAATCCGACGGGTCGCGTGGGCGTGTACGGTGGCTATGAGGATTGGATCAATCGTGCCGGGCGTTTCCGCTCGCTGGGCGACGGGCAGGTGGATTTTGCCGCGATATTTAGTAAACTCTCCCAATATGATTTCGACGGCTGGGCAGTGCTCGAATGGGAATGCTGCATCAAATCGCCGGAGCAAGGCGCGCGCGAGGGCGCTCCGTTCATTCAGGATCACATCATCGAAGTAACAGAGAAAGCCTTTGATGACTTCGCCGGTGGCGCTGCTGATGAGGAGACGAACCGGAAGATTTTGGGACTTTCGTAATGTGCTGATTTGCTGATGTGAAAATATACTGATAATTCCCGCAGTGTTTTTTAAAAATATACAGGAAATGCTGCGGGAATTGAAACTTGGGAGAAAAATTCCCTGTTAGATAAATAATTATTTGGAGAAAAATTTCAATTATGACTCAGGTTGTCTTGGAAGTAGAAGGTGGAAAAGATTTGCAATTCATTTTAGAATTGGCAAAACGATTAGACATTCGCTATCACACCATTGAAAATCAGGATGTGGTCAGCGAAGAAGAACGTCAGGAACGGATTGCGATTTGGGAAAAGTTTGAAGGGGCACTCAAAGATTACTCCGATTATGAACCCTCTATAACAGAATGGTATGAGCAATGAAAGTATTGATTGACAGCAGTGTAATAATTGAATATGAAAAGTTGAAAAAGCCGGAATTGCTAAAGGCTTTGCGCAATAGTCAACATGAATTATACATTAATGTTTTGATTGCCAGTGAGTATATTTATCGTTTAATTGGAATTTTAGCAGGCAAATCGCCGATGAGTGTTTGTGAAAGGGGGCAAATAAAAGAAATATTGGATAAACATGATACGAAATTATTTCTCTCCCTGCTGAATTTTTTACAAATACCTGCCGAATCTATTCCACTTGGATTAGATTTTATGAAAAAGTATAACCTTTTACCAAACGACGCATTTATATTAGCAACTTGTAAGTTACAAGGCGTGGCAGTGTTAGCAAGTTTTGATTCGGATTTTAAGGACGCGTGTACTCAGGAGGGGATTATTTTGATAACAAAAGCAGCAGAGTTAAAATTATTGCAATAAAAAGTTAGCTTTTTAATAAAACTCCTTGATTTGTTTATTAAAATAATAAAACTTTAAAACCCTTATGAAACTCTTATTGCTTGCTATTGCTTTTTCTTGCGCAATTCCTGTTTGCATAACAGCCCAATGCGATACCTATCTTTCCATTGAAACACTGATAAAAATCAAAAAAGATTTTGATGAGGCAGAGGATTTGTTGATAAACTGTTTTACAAAAATGAAAGATGGAGAAGTAAATTATAATGACGGAACTTCAGGCAGAGTTATATCTTATGACTCTAAAAAGGAGGTAGACTTTGGTGAAAACTGTACAGCACCAAAGGAATCAATAAGCACCTACTTCCTAACAGGAAATTTAATCTATACTATCAGATATTCAGCACAATATTTAAAATTAAAAAATGTAGTAAAAACGCAAGGCAAAAAGGTTGTATCTGATTTGGAGAAGTTCGTAGCTTATACTTATAGAGGGTTAAGATGGGAATTTCAAACTACAATTAATGATATATGCTTGGCAAATTCCTATGTAATAATTATCAGTAAGCCATAAATTAGCATTATAGTCCTCTCAACCAACCAGCAAAACCATCCTCGCGCCGTTTGAGCTGACAGAATAATTGGGCTGGGTGTAAATAAAAGCAAGGTTTTACAATTAAATTGAAACTTGAAAAACCTTTTTGATTGTTCTATTTTTTAAAATGTAAAATCATATGGAAGTCATACAGCAACCGCTCTCAAATATGCAGTTAGAATTGCTCAAAGTTTTTTCACATGATTTGAAAGAACAAGAGTTATTGGAAATCAAGCAATTATTGGTGCAACTTTTTGCAAAACGAGCAATCCAGGCAGCCAATCAAGTGTGGGATGAAAAGGGCTGGACAGATGAAGATGTGGATCGAATGCTGCAAACGAAGATGCGCACGCCTTACGAATCTAAATGAGTAATCTGTGGAAAAAGTCGTATTGGATACGAATGTTTTGCTGGTTTGTATATCTGACCGCTCTCGCTTGCATTGGATTTTTCAAAGCCTGCTTAAAAGTGAGTTTACGCTCTGTATAACAACTGATATTTTTGCTGAGTATGCTGAAATAATTGAGCAACATATGGGGCATATTGCAAGTGAGAGTGTAATGGGTATTATGGAAAACTTAATAAACATAGAGTGAATTACAACTTATTATAAATTTAATTTGCTAAAAGATATGGATGATAATAAGTTTGTAGATTGTGCTGTTGCGGCTAATGCTAGCTTTATTGTGAGCCATGATAAAGATTTTAATATTTTGAAAGAAATTGACTTTCCCAAAGCCATTATAATCAAACGAAATGCATGGATCGCTGCGAATGCAACCATATTGCAAGGTGTGACAATTGGAGAAAATTCAGTAGTAGCAGCAGGTGCGGTGGTCAGGAGTGATGTCCCCCAAATACTGTTGTAGCAGGTGTTCCAGCAAGAATAGTTAAAGAAATATGATAAATGATATGAGATTAATTTGGATTTTAATTTGGATTTTTTCTTGCACTAATGTTCCTTCAAAAAAAGGGAATATTCCTATAAACTTACAGACACAAAATTCTAAAATGGAAGTCACTCAAAGTAATGAAATTATTATAAAGATCGGTTCAAAGAAATTTGAAGTAAAATTAGAAGAAAATGCTACTGCCAAAGCATTTGTGAGCATGTTACCTCTAAAATTGCAAATGAATGATTTGAATGATAACGAAAAATATGCTGCTCTTCCGAAAGAACTTCCAACTGAGAAAATAGCAGTAAATCAAATTTATTCGGGCGACATAATGTTGTGGCAATCAAATACAATTGTTCTTTTTTATAAAGATTTTAAGACATCTTACAGCTACTCAAAAATTGGGAAAATAAAAAAAATAGAAGGATTAAAAGAAGCAGTCGGTGAAAGTGACATTTTGGTTTTATTTGAAGAAAATTAAAAGAAATGAATAAAAAAATGAATACAGCACCCAACAATACATACCTGTCCATAACCAGCAAAGTCGGCTACGTCAGATATGCCAACCGTTATGTGCCATTTTAGAGCAACACCCTACAAACAGACAGATGTACGAAAAACTCAAAACATATTTTAGGAATAGGACAATTATTGACGAGCCGACACTCGACCATATTTGTTCTCATTTTACACCTCTGACAACGAAACGGAATCAATTTCTTCTGAATCAAGGACAGATTTGCAAACATTACTATTTTGTTAACAAAGGTTGCTTACGACTTTTTACCACCAACAACGAAGGAATTGAAACTACAAGGTACTTTGCTTTTGAAGGAGCTTTTGGTACTGCACTTCCAAGCCTCATTGAGCAAACACCTGCCTTTGAATTTGTACAGACGATTGAAAAATCGGAACTATTAAAAATTTCAAGAAACAGTTTTTTTACATTGGTGGACACAGTACCACAATTTGCAAGAATTTACAGACAAATTTTGGAACGAGGTTTTATTACAGCACAGCAACGCATTTACGGCTTTCAGGGTTTTGACGCTATTGAAAAAGTAAAATGGGTTATGAAATATCAACCCGACTTTTTAGTAAGGGTTTCTAACAAAATGGCTGCATCGTATTTGGGTTTGACACCTTCTACTTTGAGCAGAATAAAATCAAAATTGTAATTGATAAATATTATGAACACCTACAAAAGCGAACAAATAATTGGGCAATTAGAGAAAAGAAAAGGAGGATACTTTTTTTTGAAAATTGAAGCTGAAATCATCAACCAATTTAAAAACAATCGGCTCACACGTTTTCTCTGCACACTCGAAAATAGTTTGACTTTTGCATGCGGATTGAATCACCTTGGCGATGGGAACTTTTTTATTATTCTATCTAGCAAAAATTTAGAAACTGTTCAAAAAAAATTGGGCGATAATATTCATTTTGAATTAAACGAAGACCCAAATCCTTTGGGAGTGGAAATGCCAGAAATTTTAGAAGCCGTTTTGGAACAAGACGAAAAAATAAAATCAATTTTTGAAGGTTTAACACTTGGCAAAAAGCGAAGTGTAATATTTGCCCTCAACAAAATAAAAGACATTGACAAGCAAATTATGAATGCACCAAAATTGATAATTGAAGTAACCAAACCAAGAAAAAAGAAAGATTTATAAGTATGTACACTTGCACCAAATGTGAAAGAGAATTAAGAAACCCCAACCAATGGCATAACTGCGTGAAAGTAAACATTGGCGACCTTTTCAAAAATAAAGCAGAAGAATTGGAATTTATATTTGACAGGGTTTTAGCAGAAATTATAGATTGGGAAAACGTAGCTGTGAGTGCAACAAAAAACTGCGTTGTATTTGTTCATCACAAAACCTTCCTAATTGTGAGACCAATGAAGACTCAATTAGACATCAAGTTTTATTCAGAAAAAGAGCAAAACGATTTTCCAATAATTAAAAGTTCCATTTGGAACAGTAAATATGAAAATCATATTCGAATTTCTAGTCTAAATGAATTGACAAACGAAATTTATGGCTTCATAAAACAATCTTACCAAATATCATAATCATCACAAAACGTTGACATAGAGCAACACTTACTAAAAAAGGATAGCAGACCTTTGTGCCATTGAATCATTAAAAACATAAACAATGGCAATTTCATTACACACAGTGGGTATCACTGTAAAAGATTTGGGTAAATCCCTTTCATTTTATCGCCTACTTGGGCTTCCAATTCCCGAAGGGCAGGACAACGAACACCACGTCGAGTTTACATCAGAAGACGGTTACAGTATCGGATTTATTCCCGAAACCACAATGTTACACACCAACGCAAATTGGCAAGCACCAACAGGCGATAATAGAATTAGCTTGCAGTTCGCTTGTAAGACACCAAGTGAAGTTGATGAAACTTATGACAGACTTATTGCAGCGGGTTACAAATCTTTCAAAGAGCCCTGGGATGCATTTTGGGGACAACGATTTGCACAAGTCATTGACCCAGACGGAAACAACGTAGGATTTTTTGCGCATTTAAATCAATAAACAGCTATGAAAATAACAAAAAATACCATCTTAATTACAGGTGGTGCTACAGGCATTGGCTTCGAATTAGCAAAAAAATTGATTGCCAATGGCAATACGGTTATTATTTGTGGCAGAAGAGAAAATAAATTGAAAGAAGCCAAAAGCTTGCTTCCTGCTCTCATAACAAAACAGTGCGACATTTCGGATATTGACCAGCGCAGAGAATTGTATAATTTTTGCATAGCACAATTTCCTGCAATTAATATACTTGTAAACAATGCAGGTATTCAGCGAGAAATTGATTTTAGAAAAGGTGAAGCCGACTATTTGAATGGCGATAATGAAACCGCTATCAACTTGGAAGCAACATTTCATTTGACGGCACTTTTTACACCACATTTTATGAAGCAAAAAGAAAGTGCCATCATCAATGTTTCATCAGGTTTAGGTATTGTACCTTTGGCAATTGTTCCTATTTATTCTGCTACAAAATCTGCCTTACATTCGTTTTCTATTTCATTACGCAAACAGTTGGAAGGGACAACAGTCAAGGTTTTTGAAATATTACCCCCAATTGTTGATACGGAATTAGACAATGGAGCAAGAGATAAACGTGGGCAAAGAGACAAGGGAATTTCAGCGGAAAAAGTGGCTGTTGAAAGCCTAAGTGCAATAAGCAAGGACAAGTTTGAAATTCCTATTGGTATCGTAAAAGTCTTAAGAATCGGCTCACGAATAAACCCTAAGCTTTTCTTGAAAATCATTAACAAAAAATCGCCAGTTCAACCTCTATGACAGAAAATGGACAACCTAAAAAGTGGAAAATGGCTTTACTAACTTGGCTTTGCATTTATCCACTAATCAATATTCTTTTCGCATTGCTTATGCCTCACATTGGACATTTGCATAATCTTTTCAAGATCTTAATTTTGACTCTTATTTTAGTTCCATCAATGGGACTTTTGTTAGGATTATTGCAGAAACGTTTCAAAAATTGGTTGTATCGATAACAAGAAAAACGGCACATAACAGCGGTTTGGCGTAATGGGGGCGGACGTTCTTCGTATGAACATTTTTGCTAAATTTGAACTGTGTGCTTCGTATCAAGTATTGTGCTGAAAAGCCCCTACTACGCCAAGCCGCAAACCGTTGAAGAAGTCAAAAGACCGAAAGCAACTCCTTGAATCATCCCGCCTACCATTCTAAAATAAATAAGAGGCGCATCAAGCCTTAACTCCGTAGGAGTAACCTAATTATAGCAATTGGATCGTCCATTTATTATAAAACCGCATCAGGGTGGTACAAAAAGTGTCATCCCGATGGGGTATGCCATTTTCTAATGAAATTGCTATCATTAGGTCGCCCCGCTGGAGCTTTTAGCAATGATTGCGCTATTCTATTCTTCATTTGCATCAATGAGCTAAAAAATACAAAGCTGCTATTTTGGGATGCGGCACTGCGCGTAGTGAATGAGCGACTACACGGAGGAAACAAGCACGTAGCCCTATCCTAAAAGCGCGAACCGAGCCATCCCTACCCTTTTTTTGGTAAATAAAAAAGCATTCTATTTACTTGCATCATATCTTGTTTAATACTAACTTGCGGAGCATCCAAAAAGACTATCCGTTTACGGGCTGTAAGAGCTTGTGAACGGATTTTTGTAGTCATAATTTTTAAAGTAAAATACGGGTGAAGTGAATATACCCGCACCTCCAACTGACTAAGTAAAAGGCGAAGTACGGTAGTACAACCGTTGCAGGCAAGCACAAAAACAAAAAACACGCCCACCAAGAACTCAAAATT
>CAZFBN010000203.1:0-7713 GCA_964517145.1 uncultured Saprospiraceae bacterium | reverse complement strand
CTTAGTTTGAAAAGATATTACGATTTTTCATTAATTTTAAACAAGCTCAATATTACGCATACTGCTTTCATAAAAGATAGCAGCAATACTATTGCCAATCTTGTGAAAGATGGTGTAATTAAAATCGCTTCGGGAGATTTCTTAATTGGGTCTTAACAGCTAAAATGCTAGTTTTTGGTTGTATCAACAGGTGCTCTTTGTTGTTAGACGGAGCCTAGTTAGAAGTGTTTCATTGCAATCATTTAATTAAGTCACAGTTGCAAATATAAGGTGAATTTTTAATTGCCCAATCATTTTGAGCACAAAAAATCAAACCTATTCTAAATTTATGATACAGATAATCAATAATTTAGCATAAAATGATATGTTCCAACTTAATAAAACGAACAGTGGGCATCAAACGCTTCCTGTCAAGGTAAAAAAAACGTTGAAAAATGTATGCGACCATCCACTTTAGCAATGCAGGTGATTGATAATCATAAAATTAAAAACATGCAGCGGTTCAAATAATTTTTACCCCAGAATTATGATAGGGTAGCAGCGCCTGGTGCGTTGGAGGTAGTTCCGTGATGAGTATATCTATTTGATTCATTTCGCATACTTTGAGTTTTTGTATGGAATTGAGCTTTTCAGCAATGGCGCTTATGATCACTTTGCCTGATGCCTGCAACATGGCTTTTTTTACGGCTACCACCTCCCAGTCGGATTCGGTAATGCCCGCCACAGCATCAATGCCATTCGTACCCATAAAGCATAAGTCGGGGCGCACTTCCCCCAATCGAGCAATCACCTCGCCGCCTACACTGATTTTGGCTGATTTTGACAATTGCCCGCCCAAAAAAATGGTCTCTGAATTAGGATGTTCCAAGAGTTGAAGCGCAG
Organism: uncultured Saprospiraceae bacterium; assembly: GCA_964517145.1. Taxonomy (GTDB): domain Bacteria; phylum Bacteroidota; class Bacteroidia; order Chitinophagales; family Saprospiraceae; genus JADJNW01. The sequence continues at coordinate 6,831 of CAZFBN010000203.1, read as the reverse complement.
TAGTCAGGCTCAGGGTCAGAAAAGTGATTTTTAAATCAGGCGGAATCAACCGTGCAATTTCCAAATTGGTAGAGCCGCCGCTTATCAGCACCAGCATTCCATCTTGCAACAGTTGAATGGCTTTGTGCGCAATGATCGTTTTTTCTTGGTAGGCATAAATATCTTGTTCGTGAAAAGAATAGGCAGCATACGACTTTGACATGGCGCCGCCCCGCACCTTGATAATTTTGTCGGCAATAGCAAGGTCTTGTAAATCCCGTCGCACAGTATCTTCAGATACCTGAAATTTTTCACTCAAGTCAGAAAGTAAAACCTTGTTATGAATGTTGACTTCCCTTAATATTAATGATTGTCTTTCCTCTTTTAACATGGTAATTTCGCAGCTTGTTGCAAAGTAGTCGAATTTCTTAAACAAAAAAAAGAAAAATATTGCAAAAACTCGCAAAAAACCGCATTTTTGTTTGCAGAAATTGACTATTAAAAAACGAAACACCATTTTAAAAAAGACACATTCAATCAATGCACCTACAACATTACACCGAAAAAATCCCAGTGCTGGTTTATCCTACTTCCAGCGATGCCTCTAAAGCAATTGCCCGTGAAATTGCGGATTTGATTACCACCAAAGCGAATGCTGGCGAGCATTGCGTATTGGGCTTGGCAACGGGTTCTTCTCCTACGGGCTTGTACGCTGAACTCGTGCGCTTGCACCAAGAGGAGGGGCTGAGCTTCCGCAATGTGATTACTTTTAATTTGGATGAATATTATCCAATGCAGCCGCATCAGCTTCAAAGTTATGTGCGTTTCATGAAAGAAAATTTGTTCGATCATGTCGATATTTTGTGGGAGAATGTGCACATTCCTGATGGTACGGTGACGCGTGGTGAAGTGGATGCCTTCTGCCGGGCGTATGAAGAAAAAATGAAAGCAGTCGGCGGGCTTGACCTCCAAATTTTGGGCATTGGTCGCACGGGGCATATTGGTTTTAACGAACCCGGCTCTGGCGCTGAATCTCGCACACGCCTGATTACACTCGATCATATCACCATTACCGACGCTGCCAGTGATTTTTTTGGGGAAGAAAATGTACCGCGCAAAGCCATCACGATGGGGGTTGGTAGCATCATGGAAGCGAAGCGGATCATCCTAATGGCTTGGGGCGAAGGCAAAGCACCCATCATTGGAAGAACAGTGGAAGGTGTTGTAAGTGACAGTGTACCAGCTACTTATCTTCAAAAGCATCCGAATACGACGATTGTCCTGGATGAGGCTTCTGCTGCTCATTTGACTCGTGTCAAAACACCTTGGCTGGTGGGGCAAGTAGATTGGACGGATTATTTGATTCGCAAAGCCGTGACCTGGCTGAGTCTGAAATTGGAAAAACCCATTTTAAAATTGACAAACCGGGATTATTCAGACAATGGAATGGTGGATTTGATTACAGAATATGATTCGGCTTATAATATTAATATCAAAGTTTTCAACGATTTACAACACACTATTACCGGCTGGCCCGGCGGCAAACCTAACGCTGATGATTCAACCCGACCAGAGCGTGCCGAGCCGCCTCACAAAAGGGTGATTATTTTCAGCCCACACCCCGATGATGATGTCATTTCGATGGGCGGCACTTTCATTCGCCTGCACGATCAAGGGCACGATGTGCATGTGGCGTATCAAACTTCAGGAAATATTGCTGTTTTTGATGATGACGTAGTGCGTTTTGCTGATTTTGTAAATGATTTTCACGAATCTTTTGGTTTGCATCAGGAAGTGACGGAAGCCTTATTCAATACGGTTCGTGAAAAAATTACAACCAAAAAACCGGGCGAAGTAGATGCCAAAGAAGTGCAGAAAATCAAGGGTTTGATTCGTCGGGGCGAAGCCAAGGCTGGTTGCCGCTATGTGGGTATCAAGGATGAAAATATGCATTTTCTGGACATGCCATTTTACGAAACGGGCTTGGTCAAGAAAAAACCGTTGAGCGAAGCAGATATTCAGATTATTGTTGATTTGTTGCGCAATGTAAAACCGCATCAGGTCTTTGCTGCTGGCGATTTGTCAGATCCACATGGTACGCATCGCGTGTGTCTGCAAGCCATTTTTCAAGCGTTGGATCGCTGCAAAAAAGAAGGCGATGAATGGGTGAAGGATTGCTGGTTGTGGCTGTATCGAGGTGCCTGGCAGGAATGGGAAATTGAAAACATTGACATGGCGGTGCCGTTGAGTCCAGAGGAATTGTTGCGCAAGCGCCGCGCCATTTTCAAACATCAGTCGCAAAAGGATCGCCCCTTGTTTCCAGGGCACGATTCACGCGAATTTTGGGAGCGTGCAGAGCAACGAAATCGCGGCACGGCTCGCCTGTACGATCAGTTGGGATTGCCAGAATACGAAGCAATTGAAGCTTTTAGAAGGCATGATTTTTAAATCTGGATATCAGATTTTTGGATGCCAGATGCCAGACTTGCCACCTACTGACTTATTCAAACAAGTTGCTAGGTGGCAATGCCTATAGGATACTTCCTGTCGGCAACGGTTCCTCGATTTTCAACACACTTCTTCCAAAATCACAGATATCTTTTAGCACACAATCCACGCATTTTGGATGATTCCAGGTGCAAACCTGCTGACCGTGTTTGAAAAACAATTTATGAAAATTTAACAACTCATCTGGAATCGGCGGCAGCATTTTCAACAACACATCGTGCGCTTTTTCCTGCGTCACCTTTGAACCGATCAGTCCCACGCGCTGCGACACGCGATACACGTGCGTATCCACCGGCAAAACCGGTCGTTTGAAGGTAAATAACAATAAAAAAGTAGTGGTTTTTGGACCCACACCTGGCAATTTGCGCAGCCATTTTACAGCCTCTTCCGTTGACAATTCTGCTAAAAAATCCAATTCTGGTTTGCCTCTTTCCGCCATAATCGTTTTGATAACTTCCTGAATACGAGGCGCTTTTAACTCTGGATAATTAGAAGGAGCAATGGCTTTGGTGAGTTCGTCCACTGGCGCTTCGGCAATATTTTCCCAGCTACCGTAGCGCTCCATCATCTGCTCGAATGCCTTGCGTTCATCCGCATAATTGGTTCGTTGGGAAAGAATGGTCAGAATCAATTGCTTCATCGGGTCGTGCCGCGAGTAACTCGTTTGCCGACCATACGCTTTTTCCAGCCGCTCGATAGCCAATAGGATTCGCTCGTTCATTGGGATAGAACAAACCAGATTTTGAATTGTTACAAAAGGATTCTTGAATGTTTTTCTTGGTTAAAAAATGGAAAAATTTAATTTTTAGAATATTGTATTTTCCATTTTTAATTTGCTTTCAGAAAAAGAAATCTGAAAATTTATTGTTTCAACTCAAATCGCATCAACATTTAGTTTGGATGATAATTTCGAACAAATGAAAATCCACTTCCAATGAAAAAAACGCATGTACTCACCATTTTGCTCACACTCACACTTGCGGTTAGCGCGATTGCGCAAAAATCACCTTGCCGCATTGTAACATCAAATTTGGATACGCTTTTTGGCACTTTTATCGAAGCAGACAGTAAACTGATTTTTACACAATCATACAACCGCCAGCGAATCGCGCTCCGTCCTGAAGAAGTGTTGGAGTATGCGCTGTTGCAAGCGGATGGCACGGAAGTGGTGTATCAGTTTATACTGCATGCTGCAAGCGGAAAGCGAGTGCCCATGCACCGCTTGGTAGATGGGTATTATAAATTGTACCTACACAAAGAGCCAAAGACATCCTCCGTCAATCCGGCATTGCCAAAGAATTCGCCCGTTCCACATATGACTTCTGTGTATTATCTTGCCAGCTACAGTGAAGATGCGGTAAAAGTGTCGCCTCGCAATTGGGAGCGAGTGCTGCAAAAGCGATTGGCAGATTGTCCGCTATTGCTAGAAGATATTGCAGATAAAAATTTTCAATTTAAGCATTTGCCAGCCGTTGTTGCCACTTACAATGCTTTGATGCGGCAGGAAATAGCCATCGGAAAAAGACAGATGTCTTTATACTGGAGGAATAATAAGCTAAAAACACTGCATTTTATGCACAAACAAGCGTTTGTGCATAAAATATTTTGAAAAAATATAAGCTTACCTCTTGCGCCATAGGAAGGAGATAATTACATTTGCAACTAATTCAAATAAACGACAATGAATCTGGGGTTGAACAATTCGCCTTTTTATTTTGGTTATTACTTTTATGGCAAACCATAAGGGGCGACCAAGTTTTGTTGTTCAACAACTGAAAAATAAAATAAGGAAGCTCCGTAAAACGGGGCTTTTTTCGTTTTTACCCAAACCAAATTATACGTGATGATGCCTAACCGTCAACGCTTTTATTTTTACTGGTTTTACTTTTATGCAATGCATAAAGGAGCAGACTGATTTTGGTTTCTTTTCAACATAAATCAACCAGAAAGCTCCGCCAAAACGGGGCTTTTTTAGTTTAATATGGCGGATTTTGAAAACCTGCCATGTTTCAAAGTAATGAATTATGATACAGACAACGACGACCGAACAAGACATTCCGACACATTCCCTGCCGCCCACGCGCGTATGCATACAAGGTGGCGCCGGGGCATTCCACGAAATTGCCGCCCGCAAAATGCTCAACGGGCAAGCGCTCGAAATCATCCCCGCCATCACCTTCCGCGAGTTGATTGACAAAGTGGAACAGCAGGAAGAAGCCGACCTCGGCATTATGGCAATTGAAAACACCATAGCCGGTTCGATTTTATTTAACTATCGGTTAATTAACGAATCCAAACTACGCATCATCGGCGAGGTGTATTTGCGCATTCAACAAAACCTGATGGCGTTGCCCGGTGAAACAATTGAAAACTTGCAGGAGGTTCATTCTCATCCAGTTGCGATTGAACAATGCCGCGAATATTTCCGGCAATATCCCCAAATCCGCTTGGTTGAAACCGAGGATACCGCGCTGAGCGCTAAAAATATATTAGAAAATAATCTGAAGGGTATTGGTGCTATCGCCAGTGAATTAGCTGCTGAAATGTACGATATGGAAATCCTGGCGTATGGCATTGAGACCAACAAGCACAATTATACGCGTTTTCTCTTGCTTCAACCGATTGACCGCAGCAAATTGCCAGCCAATTCCGACAAAGTATCCCTCTGTTTTGCAGTGGATCACACCATTGGCAGTCTGCATAAAGTTTTGGCGGTCTTAGCAGCATATAATGCAAATTTGACTAAAATCGAATCTGCCCCAATCATTGGCAAACCCTGGGAATACCTATTTTTCCTCGATTTTGTCATAGATGGCGACTTGACGTATCAACAAGCCATCGAAGCAATTCGACCCATTACGCACGACTTAAAAGTGCTTGGTATTTATAAACAAGGCAAACATTTTGATTAAGGATGGTACACTGATAATTATGATACAACTGATCTAAACTGATTAAAATCATAAAACATCCTAACCATCAGCCGAATCAGTGTCCTATTAAAAAATATTTTATGTTACAAATAAAAACCGCCAAACGACTCGACAGCATCCAGGAATACTACTTTTCGCAAAAGCTGCGTGAAATTGCAAAGATGCGTGCGGAAGGCAAAGACGTGTTGAATCTCGGTATCGGCAGCCCCGATTTGCCGCCCTCGCAGGAGACGATTGATGAATTATCAAAATACAGCAACCACCGCAATAACCATGCCTACCAAAGCTACCAGGGCGTACCCGAACTCCGCCAGGCTTTCTCCGAATGGTATAAAACTTGGTTTCATGTAAATCTCGATGCAAATAGTGAAATCCTGCCACTCATTGGCTCGAAGGAAGGCATTGTGCACATTTGCATGACCTATCTGGATGAAGGCGATCAGGCATTGGTGCCGAATCCAGGCTATCCAACGTATCGCGCGGCGGTGACGCTTACGGGCGCACAACCGCTTGATTATGAATTAAATGAAGCGAATGGCTGGCTGCCGGATTTAGATGCCCTGGCGCAGCAAGACTTGAGTCGGGTGAAAATCATGTGGGTCAATTATCCGCACATGCCGACGGGGACGCAAGCACCGGAAAGCTTCTTCGCTGAGTTGGTGGCTTTCGCCAAACAGCATAACATCCTGATTTGCAATGACAATCCGTATGCTTTTATTTTGAATGAGCATCCAACGAGTTTATTGGCAGTAGAAGGAGCAAAAGATGTCGCGTTGGAATTGAATTCGCTGAGCAAATCGCACAACATGGCGGGCTGGCGCGTCGGAATGCTGGCGGGTCGCAAGGAATTTATCCAAGATGTAATTCGCTTCAAGAGCAACATGGATTCGGGTATGTTCAAGCCGGTGCAAATGGCGGCGGCGCGGGCATTGCAAAATCCGCCGGAGTGGTATCAGTCACTGAATGCGGTGTATCGCGAGCGCCGGGAAAAAGTGTTTGAACTGCTGGATTTATTGGAATGCACGTATTCGACGGAGCAGGTGGGCATGTTCGTCTGGGCAAAAATTCCAAGTCATTATAAAAATGGGTATGAATTATCGGATGAAATATTATATAAAGTAAATGTTTTTATTACACCCGGCGGCATTTTTGGTTCGCAGGGCGATAATTTTGTACGGATTTCATTATGTAGCGACGGAGAAATTTATAAAGAGGCGATTCGTCGCATCAAATTAAATATTGAAATAAGAGATAGGACACTGATCTAACGGATGATTATGATTTTTTAAGATTTTAATCAGTTTAGATCAGTTGTATCATAATAATCAGTGTACGAATATGACGATTACAATAGTTGGCATTGGCTTAATCGGCGGGTCACTCGCCATCACCTTGAAGGAAAACGGCTTCG
>CAZFBN010000202.1:2689-7776 GCA_964517145.1 uncultured Saprospiraceae bacterium | reverse complement strand
CGTAAAATCAGTAAACATATTATATAAAATTGTTAATTTTAAACAAGCTCAAAATCTATCAATTTTGAAAAAAAACAAAAAACAGGCTAAAGCCTGTGCTACAATGACTATTTTTGCCAAAATTCCTCAGCGGCATGAATTGGTTGGTTCGCAACATTAAAATTATTGATCCGAATTCTCCCTACAACGGGCAAGTGCTTGATATTCATATCGAAAACGGCATTATACAATCCATTCAAGCGGATTTAAACATTCAAAATATTGACCTTTTTGATGCCGAAGGAGCTTGTGCTTCGCCTGGCTGGATGGACGTTGGCGTGCAGGCATGCGACCCTGGCTTGGAGCATCGGGAAGATTTGCAATCGGCGGCGCAGGCAGCGGCTTTTGGCGGATTTACTGCTATTGCGGTGCAACCCAATACCCAGCCAGCTTTGGATTCCAAGTCGGAAATTCTTTACATTAAAAAAAATACACAAGGATCACTCGTTGATTTCTATCCGATTGGTGCCATTTCTGAAAATTGCGAAGGCAAAGACATCACCGAAATGATCGACATGCGGGCAGCAGGAGCGATTGCATTTTCAGACGGTAAAAAATCATTGCAACACAATGGATTGATGCTCAAAGCATTGCAGTACGTGCAGGCGTTTGACGGCATTATCATCAACCGCCCTTCGGACAAAGCCATTGCCGGGGATGGGCAAATGCACGAGGGTTTGGTGAGCACTTCGCTGGGGTTGAAAGGGATTCCGCGTTTGGCGGAAGAATTAATGCTCGAACGAGACTTGCATTTATTGGAATATACAGGTTCCAGATTGCATGTTGCCAATATTTCCAGTGCCGGATCGGTCGATCTAATTCGGGAAGCAAAAGCGAAAGGATTGCGTGTAACTGCCTCTTTATCAGTGCTGAATTTATTGTTTACAGATGAAGCAGTGGCGGAATTTGACAGCAATTTTAAAGTGTCTCCGCCTTTGCGGCAAAAACAAGACCAAGAAGCGCTGATTCAAGGCTTGCAGGATGGAACCATTGATTTTATTGCTTCCAATCACACCCCGGTGGATGAAGAAGGTAAAAATCTGGAATTTCCGTATGCAGAATTTGGTATTATAAATTTGGAAACTGCCTTCGCGGCGGCGTGGACGGCATTGGAAGGAAAATTATCGCTTGAACAATTGATTGAAAAATTGTCAATTACACCTAGAAATATTTTTAATTTGCCAGTTCCAATCATTCAAGCAGGGCAACCCGCCAACCTAACCATTTTTAATCCAGATGAAAATTGGATTTTTAATGCGAACGACATTCGTTCAAAATCTAATAATTCGCCATTTATCGGTTTTCAATTTAAAGGAAAAGTTTTAGCGATTTTTAACAACCATCAGTCGGCTATTTTTAGTCGTCCATAGAAAAAGACTTGGTACACCCGATATTTCTTCGCATTTTTATCTAAAGTTATCAGTTAGAGGTTGATGGGCAAGAATCGATGTCCCAATAACTGACCATTGATAACCAAAATTTTTTAACCGACTTTAAACCCAATTTTGCATGAGTACCTTAGATTCTCCTAATTTTGTAGAACCAGCCAATGTTTCTACTCGATCAATTGGCGTGCGCTACGGCGCTATTGTTTCCTTGATCTTGATTGCCATCGGTTTGCTGTTGCATGTCGCAGGTATGACCGACTACTCGAATCAGTACAGCGCTGGCGATGTTATCAATTCTGTGTTGACGTATGGCTTAATCATCGGCGGGTTAGTAATGGCAATGAAAAAATACCGCGATAGTGCAGGTGGTTACATGACTTTTGGTAAGGGCTTTAACACTGGATTCTGGGCTTCTTTGGTTATGGCTGTGATTACGGCTGTGTGGACGTACTTATTTTTTGCTGTGATAGACCCAAGTTTGCCCGAAACAATTATGGAAGCAACGCGCGATCGCATGCTCGAGCAAGGTCAAAGCGAAGAAGCAGTTGACCAAGCAATGCAGTACACTGAAATGTTTTTGAAACCAGGAATGATGACTATCTTTGCGGGCATCGGTATCTTGTTTACAGGGGTAATTATTTCGCTGATCGTGGCAGCCATTATGCAAAGAAAGCCTGCTACGGACTCTATCGCTTAATGAATTTATGAAAAACAGCTCTGTACAATACGGCATAATCGGGGGAGTGGGCGTAGTTGCCTACTTCCTCGCTTTTTATTTCATCAAACCGCAACTGATGCTGGAGCCCGCTGTGCAGTGGGGTTCCCTGTTGGTATATTTGATTTTTATGTTTTTAGCAGCGCGAAAAGAGCGCCTCACGCGCGGAGACGACATGCTGAATTTCCGCGAAGCGTTGCGACCTGCTTTTTTAACTTTTGTAATAATGAGCGTCGTTTATTATATTTTTAATTATATTTTATACAAAGTTGATCCTACAATGCTCATTTATGAAAAAGAAGTAATTATTCGCAATATGCGTTGGCTTGGAGAAATCACAAATCAGGAATTGCCAGCAGATGAATTGCAAAAATTTCGTGCCGAGTACCGTCCGGTTACCATCGGGAATTCTATTTTTGGCTTATTGCGCAGCTTCATTGGCGGATTTATTTTGGCGTTGCCTGTAGCGGCAATTGTGCGGCGGTAAAAGTGAGAATCAGGATTTTCAGAATTTTGGAATTTCATTTTCAAATAAGGGTGCAACCGTTCTTCAAAAAGCTGAGAAAACCTCATTAAGTCCCCACCTAATTTCTTTTGGTTCCCAATGTAAAAATGCTTTTCCGATCGCACCCCTTCATTTTTTTCTAAAAGAGAGTATCTTGCAATAAAAATTGTGCAATGATCGAAGGGTATTGAGTTTCGAGTATTATCAACATGTTTTAGCTCGGTACTCCTCTCTTCCTTCTAACTAACTACTAAAAATCGTGCCAGAAATGAAATTTTTGCCCTACCTACTTATTATTAGTATTTTTTTTATTCATAGTTGCAAGACAACCAATTTATTACATACTTATAACCCTGTTAAAAGTGCTACGGTTGAGCATGCGATGGTGGTTGCGCCACATGCGTTGGCGTCGGATGTGGGAGTAGAAATGTTAAAAAAAGGCGGCAATGCGGTGGATGCTGCCATTGCCGTGCAATTTGCGATTGCGGTGGTGTATCCTCGTGCGGGCAATATCGGCGGTGGCGGATTTATGGTCATTCGGTTAAAAAATGGCGAAACGGCGGCTTTGGATTATCGGGAAAAAGCACCTATATTGGCAAATCGTGATATGTATCTTGATAGTTTAAAGAATGTTATTACAAATTTGAGTACCGAAGGGCACTTGGCGTGCGGTGTGCCAGGCACAGTGGCAGGGCTGTTCGCTGCGCATCAAAAATATGGCAAATTGCCGATGGCAACACTGATTCAACCCGCGATTCGGTTGGCGAAAAAAGGATATCATATCTCAGAATCAGAAGCCAATCGTTTAAGAAATCATCAGGAAATATTTAAAAAACATAATGAATTGCCCAATCCATTTATCAAAAATGATTGGAAAGCGGGCGATTTATTAATTCAAAAAGAACTGGCGCGAACACTCGCTTTGATTCAGAAAAAAGGGGCGGCGGGTTTTTATGAGGGCGAAACTGCCAATGATATAGTGGCTGAAATGAAGCAAGGCAACGGCATCATAAGCAAAGAAGATTTAAAAAATTATGATGCAAAATGGCGTACACCATTAATCGGCAATTATAAAAATTATAAAATTATTTCCATGCCACCGTCGTCGAGTGGCGGGGTGGCTTTGCTGCAAATGTTGGAAATGGTGGAGCCATTCCCCTTGTCACAATGGGGTTTTCACTCAAAGCAAGCCATTCATGTAATGGCGGAAGCCGAGCGTCGCGCCTATGCCGACCGCACGGAACACTTGGGCGATAGCGATTTTTACAAAGTGCCTTTGGATTCTCTGTTGAATGACAGCTATTTAAAAAGGCGAATGGCTGACTTTTCAATGGAAAAAACCACGCCTAGCAACTCTATTTTTGCTGGTAATTTTAAAATGCGCAAAGAAACCTTTGAAACGACGCATACGTCCATCGTGGACGCGGAAGGCAATGCCGTGTCGGTTACGACTACTTTAAATGGCAACTTTGGGAATAAAGTGTGGGTGAGTAATGCTGGGTTCTTTTTGAATAATGAAATGGATGATTTTAGTGTGAAACCGGGCGTTCCGAATCAATTTGGACTCATCGGCGCGGAAGCCAATTCTATCCAACCCGGCAAGCGGATGCTGAGTTCGATGACGCCGACCATTGTCGAAAAAGACGGAAAATTATTCATGGTGCTGGGGACGCCAGGTGGTTCGACGATTATAACTACTGTTTTTCAAGTGTTTTTAAATGTGGCAGAGTTTAATATGAATCTGGAAGATGCGGTGAATGCTAAGCGTTTTCACCATCAATGGCTACCCGATGAAATTTTAATCGAAAAAAACGCCCTCGACGCCGAAAAACGACAGGCATTGGAAAAAATGGGGCATAAATTTCGGGAAGTGGAGCGCATCGCCCAAATCAAAGCCATTTTGAGGTTGCCCGACGGCAAATGGCAAGGCGTAGCGGATTTTCGAGAACCGGATGCAACGGCACGGGGGTATTAAGCCCCCTAAATCCCCCCAAGGGGGAGTTTCCCGTATAACTTTAGCTTGGCTTAATAGCTTGTCTTGCCTTTCGATGGGGACTTCATTATGCGTACGCGTATGACCTAATGGAAACGCGGACGACACTGCCTCACGCGGATTTTTTGCGCAACAAAAAAATTCGTATCGTCTGTATTCCCATTTCTACCTCCGATCCATCAGCCTTCCACTTTTGTAGGTACTTTCTTTTAGTTGTATCGCTAAAGCAAATAACGTTTAACGGTAAAATTTTGATGCTATAGGGGTTCTTGCTTCATGCTATATAGGTTCAAGGTTCAACCTGTAGGGGTTCTTGCTTCATGCTATATAGGTTCAAGGTTTAACCTATAGGGATTCTTGCTTCATACTATATAGGTTCAAAGTTTAACCTGTAGGGGTTCTTGCTTCATGCTATAGAGGTTCAAGGTTTAACCTATAGGGGTTCTT
>CAZFBN010000202.1:0-2589 GCA_964517145.1 uncultured Saprospiraceae bacterium | reverse complement strand
TAGGGGTTCTTGCTTCATGCTATAGAGGTTCAAGGTTTAACCTATAGGGGTTCTTGCTTCATGCCATATAGGTTCAAAGTTTAACCTATAGGGGTTCTTGTCTCATGCTATAGAGGTTGAAAGAGTTACCTTTCCCTATAAAAAAGGTTAGCTGGATAGTTTTGACCTACACCAAAGTGGTACACGATGGGCTACGCGGTGCCAACATCCTCAACCCTGCTATGGACGCCCCACTCCGAGAACTCGACGACTTCCATAAAAGAGCACAAGCCGAAGAAGTGGAGGAAGGCACGACGAGCGAATAGGAATGAATGAGTAATGAAATAATGAATAATGAAAACGGCAGCACTTCACTCGAAGTGCTGCCGTTGTTTAAAACAAAAAGACGCAGACTAACCCTTTCTCAGTCCGCACCAGAATATGAACAACTTAAAATAATATTAATAGATTCTTTACCTAAAACACCCCGTCTCCTTATTAGAAAGCAAAGTATCCAGCCGTCCATTGGTGCTAGCCTGCACTGGATAAAAACAGCCTGGCTTTGTTTTAAAAACGGCGGCATCTGGTTCACAGACGATGCGACAGGCTTTCCCTTCTACTTTCAGTAAGCCGCCACTTTTTAGTGCAACCCGCATACTGTATTTAAAAGGTCCTTTGTGTACCGAGCCATCATAGCGCAATCCATCCCAAGCGTATGTTTTTAAATTATTAAAATCAATCGTACGGCGGTCAAACATAGCAGTATCTCCTTCCGCAGTGTAGATGACAAAATCTGTCACTTCCAATACGCCCTCATTTACGATTGGATAGAATAGATCATTGATGCCATCATCATTGGGTGTAAAAGCATTGGCGACAAAAACGTAGGCATCGCGGTGGGTAAATTCTACTGGCTCTGCGCCGCAACAGGCTTCATAGATTTTTTCGTCAACGGGTAGAACAAGCGTATCTGCTTCCTGCGCACAACCCATCGTGCAATACATACAAAGCAGACCGATCAAAAAATTAAGTTTTCTATTTTTCATGTTTTTGGAATTTTAAATGAGCAATTTTTAGCGGTCGGATTTAATGATGGATAAAGTTCTTTGAAAATCTCCATTTACAATTCTAAGGTAATAGGTTCCTGATGAATAGGTTGAAATGTCAAAATAGCCATCTTGCAATTGTCTTTTAGATAGTAGCCTGCCCAGTCCATCGTAAATGATGATGGCGGTTTCCGGCGGAAATCCTTCGCCCGTGCGAAGTTGGAACTTTCCGTTGGTGGGATTTGGAAACGCCAAAACCTCCCCCGGTGCTACAGTAACATTTTCTGACCGTTTCAATAGGCTGCTTTGTTCTTCCCCACCTGTTAGCATAGATATACAGTCGTGGCGAAAAATACGATTACCTGCGTTGTCGTATTCCAGGCAGATACCCGTTTGAGCATCCAGCTTCCAAAGCAGAAAGCAAAGCAGTCCAATCAAAGTAATTTTTTTCATTATGGTGCTTATTTTAGTTTGAACCCCAGCGAAAGCTGAAGCAAAAAAGTTTGCTCACTTGCCTCCACACCTGCAAAAATGGAATCAGGCGTAATGGCAGGTTCCAAATCTGCCAGTTTTTTCAATCTACTCAGCCAGGTCGTTTGTATGCCGTATTCCATTTTATCCGTAACCCGGTAAAGCCCTAAGCCTAGATTGAACCCATAATTCACCCGGGATAAGCCGTCTCGGTTATCGACAAATCGAAGCGGATCTTTATCAGCGCCGCCCAACAGGAAATCTATTCTTGGTTCTAATTGCACTTGTAATTTCGTCTTGCCGTGAATTGGGTTGAAATTGGCACAAGTGCTAAAAGCGGCATAATTCACCTCAATCTGCTCCGGATCGCCAAAACCAATACTACCGGGTTGTGGTCTTTGTTCCTTTTCGGTGTCGGTAAATTGCCCGCCGCTGCGATAAACCCATAGGTCTGAACTCAAGGAGAACAAGCCTTTGTCAAAATATTCCAACCCTACTCCCACCGAATATCCTAACAATGGCGCTTTATACTGCTCCGTCCGCTGCCCGTTTGGATTCAGATACGTCCAGTCGAGCGTGGCGTAGCTGATGCCGGCGCGGAAGTGGAGGGTTTGGGCATAGGTATTTGTACTGCATAACAGTATAATGGCTATCACAAAATTTCTCATTCTTTGCAAATATTTACTATCGAATTTATTCAGGAAAAGTAATTATCCAGTTGCGCTGTTTTAAATCATCTAAACTTAAATCATATCTTTTGAGAATCTTATAGCCATCTCTTATTTCTTCCCATGAGTATCTTTTTAAAGTATCTGAATGAAAAATAAATACAGATAAAGTATCTCTTGGAAAATTGTTTTTGAATATTTCCTCCCAACTTATGCCGCTATCATAAATAAATTCTTCTTTTGGAGATAAATTATAATTAATATAATGGTCATTCTCTGGTAGCGAATCAGGATAGTAAGTACCATATTTACCCCCAGTAGCAAAATAAAATCCAATTGAGTGAGAAGCGTTATTTATTAAATATATCGGGTACTTCTCTTCACATTGTACACAAAGAGTTAAAATCCAAATTGAAACAAGAATA
>CAZFBN010000201.1:0-7823 GCA_964517145.1 uncultured Saprospiraceae bacterium | reverse complement strand
CTAATTGATAGCGCAAAGATGCAGGCAAGGCTTGTTAAGAGGGGTTAAGTGCTGGTTATTATTAATTTAAAGATTGGCAATAAAAAAGCTGTTTTGGTGAAAAATTCTTAAAAGCAATACACTTTAGTTAAAATTAATAACGGTGCGGAATTTTTGGGAGTTCGAATAAGTATCAGCATATTAGCACATATTTCTCCAACCTTTCTCTATGCTCATCCGTCTTATTCTAAAAAACCAATAAAAACATGCAAAAATTAGGACTTCTGCTAATCATCACTGCTGCTTTTGCCGCTTGCAATAGCACCAAAACTGACACTACTACGGCGGATTTACCAGCTGAACAGTATTTAATTTTTGGTAAGTTTTTCGGGCATTGCCTCGACGAATGCGCTACCTTGTACAAACTGGAAGGCAATCAGCTATTTGCGGATGATATGGCTCGTTTTAATGGATTTGAAGATATGAAATTTAAATCCGAACCGCTGCCGGACGCGCGTACGCAAGCCGCCAAAGATTTGTTGGCAGCATTTCCACAAGAATTACTGAATGAAGCAGAAACCATCGGCTGTCCCGATTGCGCCGACCAGGGTGGCTTCGCGCTTGAAATTCGCAAAGCTGGACAATTGCGTCACTGGAGAATTGATACCAATCGCGGCGACCTGCCCGACTATTTGAAATCCTACGTAGATCAATTGGATGCGGCGATTGAGCGGTTGAAACAGTAAAATGGTATTGGGTAGAGAGACTTTTCTTCAAAGACTGCCCAAGTCCCTCTACCCAATAACCTCTACTTTTATCCTTTCTTAAACTTCCCCATCTCCACACAAAACCCTACCTTTACTTTTTTGTTTTAAACAAATCGTTTGCTGTGTTCGGGGCAATGTGTTAATGTCCACGTTAACTCCCAGACCTCCAAACTCCCAAACTTTAGAACTTTTTTAATCAATGTCGAAGAAAAAAAGCACAACTGCCATCGCCGAACCGACTGATAATCAGGATATTAAAAACGTTATTTTTATCAAAGGTGCTCGTTCTAACAATTTGAAGAACGTGGACTTAGCCATTCCCAAAAATAAATTGGTGGTCGTCACTGGTGTGTCGGGTTCGGGTAAATCCTCGATTACGATGGATACCTTGTTTGCCGAAGGGCAGCGGCGTTACGTAGAAAGTTTGTCGAGCTACGCGCGACAGTTTTTGGGGCGTATGAAAAAGCCCGATGTGGATTTTATCAGAGGCATTTGTCCGGCGATTGCGATTGAGCAGAAAGTCAGCACTTCCAATGCGCGTTCGACCGTGGGCACTTTGACTGAAATTTACGACTACCTGCGCCTGCTCTACGCACGTGTAGGCAGGACGTATTCGCCCATTTCCGGGGAGCGCGTGAAGCGCCATGAAGTGTCAGATGTGGTGGATTTCATTCAAAATCAAACAGAAGGTACACGCGTACAACTCTTTATCCCACTACCATATAAATATAAAGATCGAACCTTATATCAAGAATTGGATTTGTTATTACAAAAAGGCTATACACGCGTTTTGTTGGACGGCGAATTGCAAAATATTCAGGAAGTGCTGGAAAAAGGGCATCCTGATTTGGAGAAAAAAATCGGCACCATTCAAGATAAAAATCCGCTCATTCTCATTGACCGCTTTGTAGTTACACATAATGATGAAGAAAATATAAAGCGTATCGGCGATTCCGTGCAAACGGCATTTTACGAAAGTGAAGGCGAGGCGGTGGTAAGCCCCCTTAGCCCCACCCCAGCCCTCCCCCAAGGGGAGGGAGTACGACGCGGCTCCTCCCCCCAAGGGGGAGGTCGGGAGGGGGCTGTAGTGTTTAATAACCGCTTTGAACTGGATGGCTTAACTTTTCTCGACCCGACGCCCCAACTCTTCAATTTTAACAATCCCTACGGCGCGTGCCCGACTTGCGAGGGCTTCAGCATGGTGATGGGCATTGACGAGGACAAGGTCATTCCCGACAAATCAAAATCGGTTTATGAAGGTGCCGTCGCGCCCTGGAGCGGCGAGAAATATGGGCTTTGGCTCGAAAAATTGATTGAAACCGCTCACTTATTCGACTTTCCGATTCACAAACCCTACCAAGATTTGTCCAAAGAGCAACGGCGCTTACTTTGGAAAGGCAACAAGCATTTTTGGGGTATTGATGCGTTTTTTGAAGAATTGGAACAAAAAACGTACAAAATTCAAAACCGCGTAATGCTCGCGCGTTATCGCGGCAAAACGCTGTGCCATACCTGCGAGGGCGGGCGCCTGCGCAAGGAAGCCACGTATGTAAAAATTGCGGGCAGACCAATCACCGATCTCGTGGATATGCCGATTGATGAATTGTACGAGCATATGAAAAGCATTGAATTCAGTGAGTTTGATGCGAAAATCGGGCGACGCTTGCTCTTGGAAATCAACAATCGCCTGCGTTACATGATGGATTTGGGCTTGAGTTATTTGAATCTCAATCGTTTATCCTCAACCTTGTCCGGTGGGGAAACGCAGCGGATCAATCTGACGCGCACTTTGGGTAGCAATTTGACGAGTTCCATGTATATTCTCGATGAACCCAGCGTTGGCTTGCACCCGCGCGATAGTGCGCGCCTGGTGGATGTGTTGAAAGCCTTGCGCGATCTGGGCAATACCGTAATTGTAGTTGAACATGAAGAAGACATCATAAAAAATGCCGATTATTTAGTAGATATTGGTCCAGCGGCGGGTATTCATGGCGGAGAAGTAATATTTGCTGGGAATTATGAAGACATTTATGATGAAGCGACCGAAAGTTTAACGACCAAGTACATGAGTGGTCGCATGAGCATTCCTGTGCCCGAGAAGCGCCGGAAAATCACGCATTCCATCACAGTGAAAGGCGCGAAGCAGCACAATTTAAAGAATATTGACGCGACTTTTCCACTGAATGCTATGACGGTGGTGACGGGTGTGTCGGGTTCCGGTAAAACGACTTTGGTGAAGCAAATTTTATATCCGGCATTAAAAAAGCATTTTGGTGAAAATTATCCAAAAGCGCCGGGTTTGCACACAGGAATTGAAGGCGATTTGAAAAAATTAACCCAAGTGGAAATGGTGGATCAGAATCCAATTGGCAAGTCATCTCGTTCAAATCCAGTCACTTACGTAAAAGCGTATGACGCCATCCGTGATTTATTTGCAAAGCAACAATTAGCTAAAATCAGAGGTTACAAACCTTCGCATTTCTCGTTCAACGTGGACGGCGGTCGCTGTGACACTTGCAAAGGCGAAGGCGAACAAATCATTGAAATGCAATTCCTTGCGGATGTGCGCCTCGAATGCGAGACTTGCAAGGGCAAGCGATTCAAAGACGAACTGTTGGAAGTAGAATACAAAGGCAAAAATATTTACGAAGTGCTCGAATTGAGTGTGGAAGAAGCGCTCGAATTTTTTGCCGATGTAAAAGAAGTGGTAAATAAAATCCAGCCTTTGTATAATGTCGGACTCGGATATGTAAAGTTAGGACAATCCTCCAGCACGCTTTCCGGCGGCGAGGCGCAGCGCGTGAAACTCGCCTCGTTCCTGACCAAGGAACGCAGCACCGAAAATATTCTCTTCATCTTCGACGAACCCACGACGGGCTTACATTTCCATGATATTCGCAAGTTATTAGACGCCTTGAATGCCCTGGTGGAAAAAGGACACACCGTACTCGTCGTGGAGCACAACATGGAAGTTGCCAAAAGCGCCGATTGGATTATTGATTTGGGTCCTGAGGGTGGTAAAAATGGTGGGCATTTGGTCTTCCAAGGCAGGCCGGAAGATTTGGTGAAGGTGAAGGAGTCGAAAACGGCGGCTTTTTTGGGGGAGAAGTTGGGGTAGTTAATGAGTTGAAAGGTTTAATATAGTTTATGTATTACTTATTTTTTTAAGTTTATGATACATATTTATTAAGGGAACTTTCTAAAAGCTTTCCTTGTAAACAATGGTAAATCGCTTCTCAAATGAAATCAATTAATAGTATTTCTGTCAATGATATCCTTTGGGTACGTTTTGAGAAGTATCAAATTAACTTTAGATTTGGCAATGTGCCAAGTGACATCCATTTTACTATTGCTTTTAATGATAGAAATCTAGATGTAAACTTACATATCACAAGGAATGTTGGAGACCCAAATAATAAGCCCAAAATTGAGATTGCTAGGATTTCAAAAAAAATCCTAACTGAAGATGTATCCTTAATTTCGAAGATTCTAATTGGCTCTATTGTTGAGACAATTGATATAGATAAATTAATTAAGGAGAATTCGGACGCAATAGTTTTTTTTCCTTATGATACTTTTGAACAGGAAGATATTAAATCTTTGGTAGAGCAAAATTTACTGGAAGTGTTTGATGGTAAATGGCGTATAAAAGAAAAATCAAAGCTAAAAATTGAAACTGATATTGGTGATAGTATTGAAGCATTTTCAAAGTCACATAAAATCAACGAAATAATTTTTGATAATTTATTTGAATTAGATGGACTTTATGACAAACCCATAGAAGCTGGTTCAATAATTACAAATCAAGATGAAATTTCTGTAATTAGAATTGATGATAATTGGTTCAAATTTAAAGAAGATATAGAGATAATAGATATTCTTACGGCATTTGTAGGAAAAGATATAGCTGATTATCTTGTTTTTTACACTAAAAAATCCATTGAAGTCATTAAAAGTGCAATGTCTTGGGAAGATACTAAGGTATATAACCGACCAATTATACTCGAAAGAAGATTACATATCTAAAGTTTAGAAACTTAGGGTTTAAAATCCTTTTTAAAATAATTCCTATGACCACCGAACTCAACTGGCGCGACCATATTCACTCCGATGCGAAAATATTGCTGGGAAAGCCCGTCATTAAAGGCACCCGCATTTCTGTAGAGCTTATTTTGGAGCTTCTGTCTATCGGGTGGACAACCGAAATGCTGTTGGAAAGCTACCCAACCATTACCGAGGATGACATCAAAGCGGTGTTTGCTTATCTTCGCGACTGTATCCAGCAAGAATTGTACTTCCCACTGCCCCAATCTGCTTAGATGCGATTTTTAGCCAACGAAAATTTTCCAATTCCCAGCATTTTGTATTTGCGAGCGCATGGGTATGAGGTTATCAGTATTAGCGAGACTTGGAGCGACGCCAGCGATGAAGAAGTGCTTGCCAAAGCAGTGGAAAAAGCGCTAATTATTCTTACTTTCGATCGCGATTATGGCACGCTGATATTCAGATACCAACTTACTGCGCCGCCTGCTGTGGTTTATTTCCGCATGAAAGGTCAAACTCCTGATGTGGCTGCAAAAATATTACTCTCCAACCTAGAAGAAGGATTAAAAATAGAGGGCTATTTTACGGTAATCGAAGCGGCTGGTATTCGGCAACGAGAATTATGATTAACGGTGGCGTTTTTGGAGGAGAAATTACTGTAAAGGCTGCTTTAACTGCCGATGGTAGAATTAAAAAATTACTTAGGCGACTGAAGTTCACCTGTACAAAAAGCGCATCATGCCGCAAACGGTATTTCAATTTCTTCTGCACGCCAAGCCGCATATGCCAGGGCTTGCCAAAGGTCGGCTTCTTCCAGGTAAGGATACGCTTTTAAAATCGCTTCATTGGAATAGCCAGATGCAAACAATCCTACAATCGCACCTACGGTTACTCGCATACCCCGAATGCAAGGTTTTCCGCCCATTACTAAAGGGTCAAAGGTTATTCTATCCAAATGCTTCATCGCTTTTTCTTTTTGAAACCGGAAGATAGAAATTATGGTTCAAAATAATTATCTTATTATGCCAATGGACGGGCGCTGCCGATTCTAGCGTATTAAAAGCACAAGTTGCATATTCCTACCGACCGACAAAACCGCTCTTTTATAAAATTGGATGCCGCTTTAGTCGTGCAATCGGTCTATTATATAAATCAAAGTGCTTATTGGGTCGAGCAAAAAGCCTATTATGTTAATCAAAATGTCCATTGGGTTAAGCAAAGTGTTTATTGGGTCGAGCAAAATGTCAATTGGGTCATACAACCTGTCCATTGGGTCGTGCTACGTGCTTATCTGTTAAAGCAAGATGTCTATTCGGTCACGCCCACTGCCTATCTGCTCATGCGATGGGTGCATGGGTTCATTCGACCGGGCTGCTCCCTGCCGCCGCCGCCACTACGGCTAAAAACTGCTTGTAATGATTTACTGCTCCCCAGTATTGCTGCACCAAAGGAATCTCCGCTGCAAGCGTGCTTCGGTATCTGCCAGAAGTTCTACAAAAGCTTGCGCGTCTTCTTCCGTGCCGACCTGTCGTTCAAATTTGTTGAAATAAAAAATAATTAGATTCAAATTGGTTTCACAGACTGGTAGGTCAAAAGCCTGGGGCATCGCCTCGACAAAGGCACGACGGATGTCTAAGGCACGCCGATAGGATTGTTCCGCTGCTACGTATTCATTTTTATCCTTTTGTGGGGACTTACTATTTTAACGCGAACTTTTCATTTTTTTAAGGCACAATAAATTGAAAATCAATAATTTAATGTTTTTTCATTTTCTAAAATGTATGTTTTTTACTCAAAAGGCTGTGTATTTTTGAAAACAGGGCCTATTAAGTAGGCAAAAAACGCCAGAGTGTACTGTAAATTATTAGTAATCAAATATTTAAACAGTGAAATAGTCCTTTTTTTTGAAAAGTTCGCGTTATTTTAATAAAGCTAGGTAAGATATATCCATATAGAAATAAATCTCACTTCTACTTTCTAGCTTAAATATATTCTACTATTTTCGCATCAAATCTTATATCATGGAATCATCATTAGATGAAACATTAAAAATACACATCGAAAAACTAAATTATTTAAGAAGGGTAGAAGCTTCTACCTCAGATGCTAGTGAAAAATTCAATTTAAAAATAAAAATCAAGGACTTAGAAAAGGAAATAGAAGTTTTAAAAGGAAATAGAAACTTAAAATCAAATAACGTAAAAATAAAAAAAGATGCTAACAATGAATTAGTTTCTAATTCAATAAAATTATTTAAAAGTAATGAAGCTTTATTAGCCTATTTACGAGACAAGTATAAAAATAAATATGATATTATAGAAAAACCAATTCATCTCGGCGATAGGTCTATAATTTATAAAGCAAAACTTAAAAGAGGAGGAGTTACTACTAATATATACAGAGCTATTAAAGTTATTAAACCTATTTCTATAGTTATTGAGGACAATCCTATTGAATTACATCCAGATATTGAAAATATAGAAAAATTTGTAGGTGATGGAATAATTAAAGTGATTACCCCTCCTGATTTTAACAAGTTTCCCTGGGTTTTTGAAATGGAATTTATAGAAGGATATACTATTCAAAAATGCTTTGAAGTCAAAGCTATGTGGAGTGAAGAGGAGGTCGTTGAAATAATAGTTGACATACTAAAAATAGTTAATCATTTACATAAAAATAATAATGTGCATGGTAATTTAAGACCTAATGAAATAATACTTAATAAAAAAGAAGAAAATAAACCTGTAATATCACCTTTTAGAATTGTTAGAAATAATTTTTATTATCGAAGAACACCAGAACGTATCAAGGAAAATTGTAGATACATGAGTCCCGAAGAACTTGATGGAAATGATGCTACACAGAAATCAGATCAATTTGCTATTGGTTTGATCGCTTTTGAAATGCTAAACAAAGGAAATCATTTATTTAAAGGTGAAAATATTCTTGAAATCATTGGAGATCGGATTTTACATAAAGAACTTGTTTAAAATTAATAAAAAAGTTTAATATGAAGAAAAAGTGATGTTGTAA
>CAZFBN010000200.1:0-7863 GCA_964517145.1 uncultured Saprospiraceae bacterium | reverse complement strand
TCTATATCAGATTTCGATATAACCTACTTTTGTACTAACAAAAGGTTACAAGACCAATGCTACTGGCTAGTTGGAAAGGGCTGCTAAGCCTGTGATATCTGTTAATCATAATTCAAAAAGACGGTTATAAGGGTAAAAAAGTGGTTTTGAGCCATTTAGTGCCAGGTGCCAGCTCCTGATAACAGAATTATAAAGAAATTATAGCTGAAGGAATTGGGCGCCTTTGAAGATCCGATCCATCTGGCAAATGATGGGGATGTTTTTATTGTGGATGGAGAAAATAAATGAAAATAAATGGAATATCAAATGCTTGAATATAAATAAAGGTAAACCCAACTTACTATGAAACAATCTATTATTTTCTTATTGGCGTTGGCAGTAACGCAGGTGCTTTTTGCTCAGGAAGAAGCACAGATACCTAAATTCTATCTTGGCTTATCCTATGGCACCAGCTATTCCATCGGAGACTTTGCAGATACAGATATTACCAATCCAGATGCTGGCTTTGCGAAAAATGGTCGGAAAATAGATGTCTTTGGAGGTTTTTTTCTAAATGATAGAACCACGCTGACAGGTGGATTCCGTTATCAGTTCTTTGAGACAGAGGTGGAAGATATCATCGAAATGTTCAACGACGAAAACCCTGGAAATGAATTTACTGGAAGCTCGGAAGATTGGAAGACCTATTCTTTTTTAGTTGGTCTGGCTTACAGAGTAAAAATTGGAAAGCGATTTAATTTTTTTCCTAGAGTTGGCGCAGGTCCCATGTGGGCAACAAATCCTGGCATAAGCGTCAATGCACCCAATGCAACAATTACAAAGAATTTTGACAGAAGCTCAGATACAGGAGTGGGTTTGGGATATGAAGTTGGAATCGGTTTGCAAACCAATCTGGGAAAACGCTTTGCACTGCTGCCGACTTTCACCTTCAGCGGTGGTGTTGTGAATATCAACGACATCATAACGGTAACCGATAATGTAATTGTCAGGAGTGATTATCAACCCGTCATTCAGTCTTTCAATTTGGGTTTATCTCTTGGATACAGATTTTATTAACATAAAAAGCATATTAAAATGAAATTCTTAATCGCATTTTGCATTCTTTTCTCTGCTCTGACAATAAATGCACAATCAATAGCAGGCGTTTGGAACACGGGGCAAGACAATACTAAAATCGAAATCACGGAAAGCAATGGCGTTTACAGCGGCAAAGTCATTTCGTCTGATAATGACCAAGTCAAGATCGGAAAGCAGTTTGTCAAAGATGTTAAGTCCGTAGGTGGTGAATGGAAAGGGAAATTGTACAGCCCTAAAAAAGATAATTGGTACAATGCTACTATCAAAGCGAAAGGAGAGCAATTGTTAATTACAGTGAAATCAGGCATAGCGAGTAAGACAATGACTTGGCAGAAGGCGTAGTCCAAATGAATTAATATAAATTTAATCACCTCTTTTGCAGGAGCAAATGCTTACCAGCTATCTTTAGAACTAAATAAACAAAATAATAATGCACCGACCCAATTCCATCCAAGTACTATTGCCTGTTCAAATCCAAGCCGTATTGGATTTTTTGAACAAAGCACAAAGCATTGAAGACCTCACTAACATTCAACAATACCGCCCGGAATTATCCGAAGAAGAGTTGGCAAGTTACAGTATAGGTGAAAAAGGCGCTCAGAATTTGTTAGATGCACGTTCCAATTTAGCAACCGGACAATACAATGACTTAGATGAAGTGATAGCAGTGGAAGGAATTGGAGCGGACAAAGTCTTAGATATTGTCGAATTCATCTGGCTACCGGCGGAGGAAATTTTCAAGCAAGACCTATTTGCAAAAACACTTGGCGATAACTGGAAGGTGGACTATTGGAGGTACGCCCTCAGCCCTGAAGAGTTCCAGCAATTGAACGAAAGTGAAGCGTTGCTACAAGCCTTTGTTGCGGATAAAGTGCTAAACATCGCCAGTGAAAAACACGGCAACTCCCTCATTGGATTATTGGCAAAGGAATTGCTCAAGACGTGTTACCCGGATCGAGTAGAGAGCTTAACGGCTGAAATCCAGTTCGCCAGTTGGTGGATGCGCTTCGACGAAGACAATTGGTTCAATTTTGACACCATCTCCAGCATCATTGCACCTTTCCTCAACTATTATGACAAACAGCCCGGGGTTTATATCAATCCTGTTTTCTATCGAGGCTTTATGACGGGTGGTACACTAACGGATGGTATCACGCCAAATGATTTGGTGGTCACGATCAATCCAGCGGAGTATGCGATTGCGATTTGGGGTATTGCGCTTTTTGATTAGATGATTTAGGTGAGTAATCTTCACTTTTTAATCAGATTTAAACAATGGCACTCGTAACAATAAATGATTTAGAAAACACGCTGGACAAAACTTGCCAAACCCTGCTATCCGCAGCCAACGGAGACGGAATCGTAAGTCGGGAGGACTTTCAGCGTTTGCTTGACGGCACAGAAGATGCCATGGAAAAAGCATTTCTGGAGTACTTTTATGATTTTCTAATCCAGTTAGAAGATAGACCAAACGTACGAGTCACTAAAGCGGTGATTGACAACGGGATAACTTTCATTAAAAAGGAAATCATACCCAACTTTGAAGTGAAGCTGCGTTTTACGCAACAAACCAATCAGAAAATAGCCCAAATCAATGAATTGGCATTTCCAATGGCAGAAGAACTGCTCAAAATTACCGATTACCGCCAAACGCTCAGTCCTCGTGAGGTGAGCGAGCAGATTGGACAATACACCGGGGAGCTATTTTTTGATGACTTGGGTTCGGAAGCGGCTATTCCAATTGCTCCATTTTTCTTGGAACATTCCAATCCTACTTTAAGTCCTAAATCCTTTGTGGAGGCATTAGGCTTGAACCCCGATGAGCCTAAAGGCGTCGTCTCTCGATATGAACCTGCAGGCTTGATCCTTGAGCGCTTCATTGATAAACACAACGACGAGCTTAAGCCAAAGGCAAGAGCCGTAGTAGAACTCATGGAAGAAAATTTGAGCGATTTAACAGCGATTGTACTCGGAGAAGAATACACATCTGATTATGAATCGAACCATCCCGTTTATGTGGTCGGCATTGGGCTGAATGGTAATCTGGCAGGCTTTCAATCTTTTGTGGTTTGGACTTAAACAGACCCGCTCAGAAATAACACACAAAGAAAAATCAAGAGAAAATCATCATTTATTTTCTGATTTCTACAATTACACCTATTTTTGTGAGTAAGTACTTACTATAAAATAGATTCGTTTGACAGATAAGCAACAGAAGATATTAGACGTAGCATTGGAACTCTTTGCGAACGAGGGATACAATGCTGTCTCTACCAATATGATAGCCAAAAAAGCCGGCGTGTCAGAAGCCCTGATTTTCAGGCATTTTGAAAATAAAAAAGGGTTATTAGATGCGATTTATCAGCAGTGTGAAGAAAAAGCTGACGTAATTAAAAAGAGTCTTTTAGAGGAAACAGATCCCAGTGAGACCATTCGGAAAGCCATCAATTGGGTATTTATCGTTGATGAAAAAGACTATGATTTTTGGAGGCTAGAATACAAACTCAAATGGGAAGAAGCCTATTATAATCCACACAAAATGAAGTCAGTAGTGGATAAAGTCGCCTGGGCTTTTGAGCAACTGGGAATCGAACAGCCAGCGCTGGAAGCGCAGCTTTTAGAGAAAACATTGGATAGCGTTATGATTGGCATATTGAGAGATGGGAAAGAAGCGCATCTGCCATTGAGAGAACTTCTATTGAAGAAATACTCATTATAAATCTTTAATATGAACACCAAATTAGCGTATCTGTTGCTTTCATTCCTGTTGGTTGGTGTAGTTTTAGTCTTTGCTAATGTAGAAGCTGAAACGAGTAGCCCCGAAACAGAAAAGAGCAAAGTTGAAGGAGCGCCCTTCGACAAAATGATGGCGGTACTCACCCACAAGCGCTGCGTCAATTGCCATCCTTCAAGTGATTATCCTCGACAAGGCGAAGACAGCCATGTGCACAATTTTGGTGTACAACGGGGGAAAGACAACCACGGTATGCCAGCCCTGCGCTGCGAAACTTGTCACCAACACGAAAACAATAATTTCTCAGGTGTGCCGGGTGCTCCAGAATGGAGCCTTGCACCAAGAAGCATGGCTTGGGAAGGACTTTCAAGGGTTGAAATCGCAAAATCAATGCTCAATCCAACAAAAAACGGCGGTAGAACACTGGAAGAAACCGTAAAGCACCTCACAGAACACGAACTGGTACTTTGGGCATGGGAGCCAGGCATTGATGCCAGTGGAAATCCAAGAGAAAAGCCGCCTGTACCCAAAGACGAATACATCAAAGCTGTAAAAGCATGGGCAGCAGCCGGGGCAGTAATTCCAGAAAAATAAATTGGTATAGGGTAGAAAGTATAGAGTAAAGTGATCGATCTCTATGCCCTCTACCTGCTACTCTCTATTAAAATTAAAACTATGAAAATTTCATTCAACATAAATGGTCAATCTCAAACTGTAGATGTGGATGGCAACACGCCTTTGCTATGGGTAGTGCGAGATGTACTGAATTTGAAAGGCACAAAATTCGGTTGTGGCAAAGCAGCTTGTGGCGCTTGTACGTTGCATGTGAACGGCGAAGCGATTCGCTCGTGCTCCTATGCTGTGAAGTTCGCCGAAGGCAAAAATATCACTACCATTGAAGGTTTGGGTACAAAAGAAAACTTACATCCGGTGCAGCAGGCTTGGATAGAGGAGGTTGTGCCACAATGTGGCTATTGTCAGCCTGGATTTATAATGGCTACCGCCGCTTTGCTCGAAAAAGTACCGACCCCAACGGACGAAGACATTGACAACAACATTGTAAATATCTGTCGTTGTGCGACTTATTACCGAATGCGAAAAGCCATTCATCGAGCTGCGGAATTAAATCAATCTACTAACCCAACAATCCAGTAATATCATGAGTGACAATAAGAAAGTATCGCGTCGTAAATTTTTGGTTCGCGCTGGAATTGGGACACTTGGAGTAGTCGCATTGGGGACGATTGTGTTCAGAAATCCAGCACGAAGAAAGATATATGAATTGGCAGAAACGATTGTGCCTCCTTATTCGGGAACAGGAACCGAGGCAAATCTTTGGTTTGAAATTACAAAAGATAATCAAGTCACGCTCTATTCGCCCAAAGTAGAAATGGGACAGGGGCTTTTTACAGGCTTGGCGCAAATCGCTGCAGATGAACTGGATGTTGACATAGCGCAAATCCAAGTGATTGCCGCTGCCACGGCTACTGGTATTGTAGATGGCTTGAGCACGGGAGGAAGTATATCTGTTGCTTCCCTGTGGCAACCCCTTCGAGAAATGGCGGCTACAATGCGGGAAATGGTCAAAGGTGAAGCTGCGAAAAAAATGGGCGTGGAAGCATCAAGCCTGACAACGAGCAATGGTGTCGTATCAGGAGGTGGAAAGACCATGACTTATGCGGAAGCGGTGGCAGACGTTACGGAGTGGAAATTGCCAAAGACACCTGAGTTGCGTTCCGTTAAGAATTACAATTTCGTAGGTAAACCGGTCAAAAGAGTTGATTTAGTACCTAAAGTATTAGGTGACCCAATCTTTGGGATGGATGCGGAAATGCCTGATATGTTGCATGCTTGCATTGTTCGTAAAGAACACATCGGTGCAACTTTGAAAAGTGTGGATGCTAGTCAGGCAGAAAAGATGCCAGGCGTAGTGAAAGTGGTGAAAATGGATGAATGGGTGGGCGTAATTGCTGAATCCTTTTCTGAAGCATTGGCTGCAAAAGATAAGGTACGTGTTGAATGGGATATACCCAAAACGTGGACGGAAGAAGCGTTGAAAGAGATACTGCAAGTTGGGAAAGGCGACAAAATGATTACGCAAAAATCGGGTAGCGCATTAGACCCTGAAGCGGAAGGGGTGGTATCTATGGAATTTACAAGCCCCCTTGGCGCTCACGCCCAGATCGAGCCAAACGGAGCAGTTGCAGAAGTCAAAGATGGAAAAGCAACCATCATCCTATCCACGCAAGTGGTTGGCTTGACACAAAAGCAGGTTGCCAAAGCACTGGACCTTTCAGAAAAAAACGTAAACATCATTCCTACTTATCTGGGTGGTGGATTTGGACGGCGCTTAGATACCCGTCATGCCATTGAAGCGGCTCAACTTTCGCAAGCCGTAGGCAAGCCAGTAAAATATTTCTTTACCAGAAAAGAAGAATTTCAAAACGACCAGTTCCGTCCGCCAACGCATCACATCATGCGAGGTAAACTCAATGCCGACGGGCTGCTGGAAGGATTGGAACACCATTATGCCAGTGGTGATGTAGTCATCAATGCGCCTCTATTCCCTAATGCCCTGAATAAGGCAATGGGAACTGACCTTGGTGCCATGCGAGGTGGTAACATTCAATACGATAAAGTGCCGAGTCATAGAGCGGTGCAATGGCACACTACCCTACCCTTTGCTACCAGTTCGTGGAGAAGTTTGGGGTTGTTAGCCAACACTTTTGCGATTGAAAGTTTTGTGGATGAAATGGCAATCAAAGCCGGAAAAGACCCAGTGGCGTTTCGATTGGCACATATCAGCGATGAGGAAAATGGTAAACGACTCAAAGCTGTGATTCAAAAAGCAGGAGAATTTTACAAAGATGGAGTCAATACTGGTCGTGCGATGGGCTTTGCATCCTCAATTGATGGGGGTTCTCCTTGTGCGCATGTAGTAGAGGTTTCTATTGAAAACAACGAAATCAAAGTGCACAAAGTCACCTGTGTGTTCGATTGTGGCGTAGTTGTGAATCCAGACCAGGTAAAAGCACAGTGTGAAGGTTCCATCATTATGGGCATGAGTGCAGCGCTGTATGAAAAAATGACGATTAAAGATGGACAGCTCTATCCGACCATTTATGGACCTTATCAGATGGCATTGATGCGACATGCACCCAAAGAAATTGATGTGATTTTGATTGAAGGTGCTGACCAACCGCTGCCGGTAGGTGAACCACCGTTAGGACCAATTGGAGCTGCCATAGGCAATGCGCTGAGAAGATTGACCGGTAAGCGTATGACGGATTTGCCGATGCAACTGGGGTAAAAAAGTAGTTCGGTATCTTGCAAAAGATTTTGGCTAAAGCCTCTTAGACAGTATAGCAACTTAGTTTGTGGGAGTTTTCGCAAACCTAGTTATTTTTTGCTTTGAAGTAGATGTAGCAAGTATCAAAGGGGGCGAAATCCAAAATTGAAAATTCATCGAACAATCGTTTCCCGAAAGTTGCTCCTTAGCGGCGCAAGTTCGTCCACCATTAGCTGCAATTACAGGCTATGAAAGAACAAATCGAAGCGTTTATTTATCAAAGAGTAAAAACTGCCAAAGAAAATGAAGTAAAGGATATCTTAGCCATTTTCAATGAGCAATTGTACAAAAAAGGCACTCTTTTCAAAGAGCAAAATACTGTTATTCAAAATCTGGGCTTCCTGGTAAATGGTAGCGCAAGATCTTATTTTATCAATGAAAATGGCGATGAAATAACGGATGAAATACTCCAGTCTAATAATTTTTTATCTGACATCATCAGCATCAGAACCAATGAGAAGTCTCCAATTATCATAGAAATTTTGGAAAAATCCAACGTTCTTGTTTCCCCTATGGACAAGGTGCGGGAATTGCTTAATCAAAATGTAACTTTCAATATATTATTAAGAGAATACATGGGCGATCGAGCTATGCAATTGGTCAAATACCACCTTCTGTTCTTAAATGGTTCAGCTAAACAACGGTATGAATGAACTTGTTTAAAATTGACGATTTTATTTAATATGACAGAGGCAATTCGACG
>CAZFBN010000199.1:0-7878 GCA_964517145.1 uncultured Saprospiraceae bacterium | reverse complement strand
TATTTAGTAAAATGCTGCGCACCTCCGGCGATATGATACGTCCATTTTGAACGGTATCAAAATAAGTACAATTATCAATTTGATCAAAAAACCAGCGGGTATATTCGTCGCCTTGTTCCAGGTATTTTTGCACAAAAGGCACTTGTAGTTTAATCATCAGTTTTTCGATGTTGCGATTTTCCAGCAAAACCATTTGAGATTCAAAAGTTGGATAAAAATTAAGCGAATGATGATTGCCCGGAAATTCGCGCAGGTCTTTTCCAAAAAAAGCACTGCCAGACAAATGAAAAAGCATACAAATCACAGGGTCTTCCCGGCGGGCATCAAACGTAAAAACCTCATTCTGAATCTGATAAATACCGTGAGAAATGATAAAGTCATCGTGGCGTTCGGTACGGATGCGCACAATGCTGTGGGAGGGAGTCGTCACGTCCACCTCGCAAGTGCGGTATTGCGTGAAGTGTAGCTTCAGCTCTTGCTGTAAGCCTTCAAAGGTTTGTACTTTCATAATAAGTCGGGTGTTGGTTGTTGTGGTGATTTCGAGGGTAAAACGCTTTAACAAAAAAATTAGTTTCAATTACAAATAATTTTTAGCTGCAACTTCTGGTATGCCATATATAATGGTGCAACTAAGACTTGCATTTTGTTGTTAAACGTTGTATATTTGCACCAAGAATGCAAAAAGAACGAAGGGGGAACGTAAAAGTTCCCTCTTTTTTTTGACTAAGCTGAAAGTATTCTGAAATTTACAAGATTGATTGTCAGTGTTTTAATTGACTTTTTGCTTGTTTAAATCAGGAAATCATTGAATCATAAAAACGCATGGTTCAGACAATGGAAGAGCGCATTGCCGATTTGTTGGACAAGAAATTTGAAGAAACGGAATTTGCCGATTGTTATTTGATTGACATTCAACTGGGCGCAAAAGGGAATAAACTGGAAGTATTCATTGACAGCGACAGCGGAGTGACGTTTGAAAAATGCCAGAAAATCAGTCGTTATCTGGAGGCGCATTTGGATGAGGGAAAGTGGTTGGGCGAAGATTACACGCTGGAAGTATCTTCACCAGGCATCAGCCGCCCACTGAAATTGCCTCGGCAATATCTTAAAAATGTGGGTCGGAATATTGAAATCAATACAAAAGCAGGTACAAAAAAAGAAGGTAAATTGATAGAAGCCACAGATTTTGCAGCTACCGTTGAAGAAATCGTCATTACAAAAGAAGGCAAGAAGAAAAAAAAGGAAGTGATGCAAACCATCATTCCATATGATGAAATTAAAAAAGCGATTATAAAAATTCAATTTTGAAATAATGTTATTTGTTAAATTGTTATTTGGTAAGCTCGACGCGCAAATAACAATTGACAAATAACAAATAACAAGAATTTGTATGAACTTAGTTGAATCTTTTTCCGACTTTAAAGCGGGGAAAAATATAGATAGACCAACAATGGTGCGGGTTTTGGAAGATGTGTTTCGTACCTTGATTAAGAAAAAATTTGGTTCGGATGAGAATTTTGATGTCATTGTAAATACAAATACAGGTGACTTGGAATTGTGGCGTGTGCGTCAGATCGTATCGGATGGCGAGGTGACGGACGACAGAAGTCAGATTTCACTTTCAGAAGCGCTGGCAATTGATGAAGATTATGAAATTGGGGAAGAATGTTATGAACAGTTACACCTGGAAGATTTTGGTCGCCGGGCGATTATGGCAGCGCGTCAGACGCTGATTTCCAGAATTATGGAATTGGAGAAAGACGAAGTGTATAAAAAATACATGGATCGAGTGGGCGATTTGGTGGTGGGTGAAGTGAGCCAGGTGATGAAAAAAGAGATTTTGGTACTCGATGATGCTACTGGAAATGAACTGATTATGCCGCGCAGTGAAATGATCAAAGGCGACTTTTTCCGCAAAGGCGATATGGTGCGAGGTGTAATTCGCCGGGTGGAAATGAAAAACAATACGCCAGTCGTAATTTTGTCGCGCACAGATGGAGAATTTTTGGCAAAATTGTTGGAACAGGAAGTACCAGAAATTGAAGACAATCTTATTGCCATCAAAAAAATTGTGCGCATTCCTGGCGAGCGAGCAAAAGTGGCGGTGGAATCATATGATGATCGCATTGATCCGGTGGGCGCCTGCGTGGGTATGAAAGGTTCGCGCATTCACGGCATCGTGCGGGAGTTGCGCAACGAGAACATTGACATTGTGAACTATACCAACAATGCTTCGTTGTTTATCCAGCGAGCGTTGACGCCTGCAAAAGTAACCAACATCAACCTTGATACCGAGCGCAACCATGCCTCGGTTTACCTCGATCCCGATCAGGTTTCTTTGGCAATTGGCAAGAGTGGAACGAATATCAAATTGGCTAGCCAGTTGACAGGTATGGAAATTGATGTATTCCGCAACAATCAAGAAGTTGAAATTGATGACGTTGATCTCGATGAATTCTCTGATGAAATTGACGAATGGGTGATTGATGCGTTCAAATCCATCGGTTGCGACAGTGCGCGGAGTGTGTTGGCACTGAGTGTAGAAGAATTGGTGCGTCGTACGGACTTGGAAGAAGAAACGGTGCGGGAAGTGGTGCGCATCTTGGCAGAAGAATTTGAAGAAAGCTAAACAAATGTGAAATATGAAATTTAAAATTCCATATTTCACATTTCAAATTTAATTCGGGAACTCTTTTAAGCGAAGGGGTGTTTGATGGTTTGAGAAAACCAACATCTAATCATCCTTTTTTCTCAAAGAGTTAGCCATACTATAGTTTTAAAATTTATCTTTGCAGCGCAAAAGCAGCAATTCAGATTTTAGACAACAGACCTTGGGTGGATTCGGCGAGTCTGCATTAAAGTAACTGTCTATCATCTAAAGTCTAAAATCTATTATCTAAATTCATTAATAGCCGAAAGGCAAAAGCTTTTTATCATGAAATCTTTTATTTTATTCATCCAAAACAGATAGTAAGATATGTAAGAGATTCAATGTACATAAAGCTTTTGTCTATCAACAAACGCGGTCAAAGTATCTAAAAATTGATAATGACGAATCGTTTAGTTAAGGTAGCAAAAGAGTTGAATGTAGGTACTGCCACTATTGTGGATTACCTTACTAGCCATGGGTTTGATATTGAAGACAAACCCTCGGCTAAAGTGACGGATGAAATGTACAGTCAATTAGTGAGAGAATTTCAAAAAGACCGTTCCATCAAAGAACAAGCTGACCAACTCGTTATAGGAACCAGAACCACTCCTGCACCTACAAAAAAAGACACCCCTCCTCCAGCTACCAAACCTGTTGTAATGCCTGCCAAGGAAGATGTGAATGTAGCAACGGTAGAAGCGAAAAAGGAAGAGCATGCCCCCGCAGAGCGTCCCCGTTTGTTGCAATCCAGATTGAAAGTGCTAGGCAAAATTGACCTGGATAAGAAAAATAATCCGATTAAACCGGCAGAAGAAATTCCAGCAGTTAAAGAGG
The DNA here is from genome assembly GCA_964517145.1 of uncultured Saprospiraceae bacterium. GTDB lineage: Bacteria > Bacteroidota > Bacteroidia > Chitinophagales > Saprospiraceae > JADJNW01. The sequence goes on along the minus strand of CAZFBN010000199.1, from coordinate 4,394 downwards.
AACCGACTCCGCAGATACAGCCTGAACCTCCTGTGAAAGAGCCAACACCACCGGCTCCAGAAGAAGTGAAGCAAGAAATAAAGCCTGCTCAGCCATCTGTGAAAGCCGAAGAGCCAGCGGTGCAAGCGCCGATTGAGCCTAAAGTGCAAACACAGAAGCCGGTCGAACTGAAAAAACCAGCCGAACAAAAGCCGCAACAAGAAGTGGCTAATAAAGAGGAAAAAGAAGGATCGAGTCCAAATCCAGAATCTGATTATTATCGAGCTGAAGCGCCTGAATTGCGAGGTTTGAAGATTTTGGGAAAAATTGATACCGACAAATTCAAAAAGCCCAGCGGTACTGGCGGTGCGGGTAATCGGGATAACCGGGACAATCGTGGTGGGAATCGTGATAATCGTGGCGGCAACCGCGACAACCGTGATAATCGTGGCGGCGATAGAAATCGTCCACAAGGTCAAGGTAGCGATAACCGCGGCAGAGAAGGCGATAGAAACCGCCCACAGGGTCAAGGAACCGATAATCGAGGGCGCGATGGCGACAGAAACCGCCCACAGGGTCAAGGTCAAGGGACTGATAATCGTGGCGGCGACAGAAATCGCCCGCAGGGTCAAGGTCAAGGCGGCGAGAATCGGGATAACCGGGACAATCGTGGTCAGGGTCAGGGGTCAGGTGGAGACAATCGCAATCAACAACAAGGGCAACGCCCGCATCCAAATGCAGATAATCGTGGACCCCGACCAGCCAATCAACCTGGTGGAGGAAGTTCAGGTCCGGGCAGTAACGAGAGCGATGCCGATAAAAAACGGCGCAAACGCAAACGTAAAAAGGTTACAACCGAAAATAGCGGCGGTACGCAAGGGCAACAAGGACAACAGGGGGGTGGCAATCGCGATCGCGGCGGGAATCTACCGCCAAGACGAGACGGACGCCCAGGGGGCGATCAACGATTGCCTTCGAGAGAAGACAAAGAGGTATCGCAGCGTGAAATTGAAGAACAAATCAAGGCAACAATGGCGCGCCTTTCCGGTGGAGGAAAGAAAAAGCGTCAGAAAATGCGCCGCGATAACCGTGAACGAATCCGAGAACGCCAGGAATTGCTAGAGCAGGAAAGCGAAACAGGCAAACTGGAAGTGACCGAATTCGTGTCTGTTTCTGAATTGGCAAGCTTGATGAATGTAGCAGTCACCGAGGTTATCACCGCTTGTTTGAATCTGGGTGTGATTGTTTCGATCAATCAGCGTTTGGATGCTGAAATCATCGAATTGATTGCAGAAGAATTTGGACATGAAGTTGAATTCATCAGTGCCGAAGAGCAGGTGGAAGATGAAGAAGAAGTCATTGATGACCCGAAAGACTTAGAAGAGCGTGCGCCAATTGTGACCGTCATGGGGCACGTTGACCATGGTAAAACATCGTTGCTTGACTACATCCGCGAAGCCAACGTGGTTGCAGGTGAAGCAGGCGGTATCACCCAGCACATTGGTGCGTATGAAGTGGTGAAAAACGGTAAAAAAATTACCTTCCTCGATACACCTGGTCACGAAGCGTTCACCGCCATGCGTGCGCGCGGTGCCAAAATTACAGACATTGCAATCATTGTAATCGCAGCGGACGACAGCATCATGCCTCAAACGCGCGAAGCCATAAGCCACGCACAGGCTGCCAATGTGCCAATGATTTTTGCGATTAACAAAATTGATAAGCCAGGCGCTCAGCCTGAAAAAATCAAGCAGGAACTGGCTGCTATGAATATTTTGGTGGAAGATTGGGGTGGAAAGTATCAATCGCAAGACATTTCGGCAAAAACCGGTTTGAATATTGATCTTTTGTTGGAAAAAATTCTCTTAGAAGCTGAAATCCTGGATTTAAAAGCGAATCCAAGACGAATGTCAATTGGTACAGTGATTGAAGCCTCTTTGGATAAAGGGCGAGGTTATGTTACCAAAATTTTGGTGCAAAACGGTACGCTCAATATCGGCGACTCTATTGTCTCCGGCGAATATTCTGGTAAAGTCAAGGCGATGTTCAACGAACGTGGCAAACGTGTCACCAGTGCAGGTCCGGCTACTCCCGTTTTGGTACTCGGCTTAGGCGGTGCGCCTCAAGCAGGCGAACGGGTGAAAGAGGTAGAAACCGAACAGGAAGCTCGTCAAATCGCCTCCAAACGTGCTCAGATTGCTCGCGAACAGTTGAACCGTGCCACGAAGCGTATCAGCTTGGATGAAATTGGTCGTCGTTTGGCTTTGGGCAACTTTAAGGAGTTGAATCTCATTGTAAAAGGCGACGTGGATGGTTCGGTAGAAGCTTTGTCCGATTCTTTAATCAAATTGTCCATCGAAAGTGTCCAGGTGAACGTAATTCACCGGGCAGTAGGTGCCATCACCGAGTCCGATGTGCTCTTGGCTTCTGCCTCCGATGCGATTATCATTGGCTTCCAGGTGCGTCCTTCCCCAAATGCCCGCAAACTGGCAGAGAAAGAAGGCGTACAAATCAAGTTGTACTCTATCATTTACGAAGCTATTGAGGAAATCAAAATGGCAATCGAAGGGATGTTGGAACCAACGAAGGAAGAGCGAATTGTGGCGCAGGTGGAAGTTCGCGAGGTGTACAAGATCAGCAAGGTGGGCACCATTGCAGGATGTTATGTGCAAGAAGGCAAGATCACCAGAAACACAGGTATTCGGATTATCCGCGATGGCATTGTCGTCTTCCCGAGCCGGGAAGGTGCCGCCGGTAAGATCGCTTCACTCAAGCGCTTCAAAGAAGATATGAAAGAAGTGAAATCAGGTTTGGAATGCGGTATTTCCATTGAAAATTACAATGATATTAAAATTGGCGATATTATTGAAGGCTTTGAAATTGTTGAAATTAAACAGAAATATCGGGATGCCGATTGATAATTGGCAGAACAGCTAATTGCTCCAAATTTGAACTGAAAAGGCGTAAATGTAAAATGAATTGAATATAACAACGGCATCCTAAATTCAAACAGGATGCCGTTGTGTTTTATTGAGGTCTTTACGACAGCCAATTGCCAGTCAGCGCTCCTTTACTTCAGCTGCTTCATAATCTCCTCAATTGCCCGATCCAACTGTGGGTCGCGTCCTTCGAGGCGATCTTTAAAATTAGTTTGTACAACAATATCAGGTGTAAACCCTTTTTTTCAATATTTTCCCCATCTAACGTATAGCAACCCTAGGAAGGCAGGCGATAGAATGAGCCATCCACCAAACCCTTGCCGGACGTAAAAATAATCCAGCGATAGGTCTCCGTGCCAATGATTTTACCCAATTTCAACGTTTTAAAACCGTAAAATAAACTTTTTTTGGAAAAAAACTCCAGCTCACCTACTCACTCAATCACCAATTCACTCACTCACTGCCCAGTTCCCTCAAATCCCGCACCACTTCCCACACCAATTCTGCCTCAAACCCGCGCCCAATCGCATACTGCGCCAATTTATTCTGGAATTCAAATTCACTTTCCGCCGCCGCCGTTTTACTTTTTTTGCGAATCACGTCTCGCAATGTATTCATATAATCCTCATTATCAATTTCTTCCATCGCTTTGCGAATCGAATAATCCGACACCTCATGCCGCTTTAATTCCTGTTTGATGCGTCGCCTGCCCCACTGTTTCAACCGAAATTTACCGCGTGCAAACGCCCGCGCAAAACGCTCTTCATTCAAAAAATTATCTGAAATCAATTTGGATATAATCTCCTCTAAATCATCGCCATAGATATTCAAATCAAGCAACTTACTCCGCACTTCCTGATGCGAGCGCTCCTGATAGGCACAATATTTTTGCAGTTTGGTTAAAGCCGCTTCCCGACTGACGTATTTTGAACCTTTTTGATTTTTTGCCATTTAAAACTTCATAAGCGCCTTTTTACGCGCAGCGCCTCCTACAAAAATACCATTTTTCTATCTAAATGCAATCCACCGGAACAGCTTATGCCAGCTCGCGATGACGCATCGCTAGGTCTTCGTATTCAAAGCATTGCAGCGGCGGACGGACGATTGAAATAACGGCAGGAATTGTCGGAACCCGGAATTTTAATAATTTTTTGATGTACTTGATGCCGACCTCACTTGGAGCGCCAAGCGAATGACTCGATTTTCTGAAACAACCTAAATTTTTACCCTCCGAACCCAAACGTTTAGCCTTCCGCCTTAAAATTTTAGGTCAATAACCTAAAACTTTAGGTTATTGACCTAAAATTTTACCCCACTACCCTAAAATTTTAGCCTCGGAGCCTAAAATTTTAGCCTTGCCACCTAAAACTTTAGGTTCGCTGCCTAAAATTTTAGCTTCGCTACCTAAAATTTTGACCAGCAGTGCTAAAAATTTGGGAAAGGGTACCGGCGACTTTAGTCGCCGCAGTGAGAGGT
>CAZFBN010000198.1:0-8031 GCA_964517145.1 uncultured Saprospiraceae bacterium | reverse complement strand
AATCCCTTTTAAAACGATCTAGCATTCGGGAGTGCTTCATTGGGCTAAAAGTTCTTAGCTACTTTTTGGATGGTAAGTGTTGGTATTCTTTTATATTTGGAATGAAAAATACGATAAAGTTTATAAACCGACGATATGACCACCAGTAGGGTAGAAGCGTTTAGCGATGGCGTGATTGCCATTCTTATTACCATCATGGTACTCGAAATGAAAGCACCGCAGGGAACGGATCTGGCAGCTTTGAAGCCTATCATTCCCAAGTTTTTGAGCTATGTGCTGAGTTTTATTTACCTCGGCATTTACTGGAACAATCACCACCATTTACTGCACGCCACGAAGCATGTAAATGGCAACATCCTTTGGGCAAATTCCTTTTTATTGTTCTGTTTGTCTTTGGTGCCTTTCGTCACCTGGTGGATGGGCGAAAACCATTTTGCAAACATACCGGTGTCGTGCTACGGTGTGGTGCTCCTGATGGCTGCCATTGCCTACTGGATTTTGCAACGCCAGATACTGAAGGTGCATGGCAAGGATTCGCTGCTGGCACAAGCGCTCGGCAAAGATCGGAAAGGCAACATTTCTCCGATTTTATACATCATCGCCATTCCGGTAGCCTTGTACAACGCATGGATTGCCGGTGGCATTTACATTTTAGTCGCCCTGATTTGGATCATACCCGACCGACGCATTGAGCGAGCTTTGGTCAATCATAAAGAATGAACCGAGCAAGCCGCTGCAGGTTTTTTTTGCGCGTTACAAGTTTGCCCGCTCAATCGGGCAGGTCATACAATGCGAGCCCCCGCGTGCGCGCGACAATTCGTTGGATGGAATGGTGATAATCGTGTTTTCCAAAGTCTGCGGGTCTATTCTTTTTGCTTTGTAAGCCCTTAAAAAATCGTAAGCATGGAGGATTGTATAACCCGCCGCCTCGAATGCTTCTTCCGTTTTGGGGTTTCGATCGTAAGTGATGGCTACGCCAGGCTTGATGGCGACAAGATTACAACCATCGGTCCATTGTTCGCGCTCCTGGTAGGGTGATTCACCGTTTCCGCTCAGGATAAAACGCATATTGGGATTGATTTCTTCCTGAATAAAGTCTTTGATCGAATGATAGAAACCAGGTTTGCCATGCTGGCGATAGACTTCAACGGTAGAACTCAGTCCATCCACTACAATTGGCTTGAATCCAACAATGTGGTTGTGATGAATCTGCGTAAAAATGGTATCAATGTGCATGAAGGAGCGGTCGTTGGGAATGTTGATTTGTACCACGTTTTTAACCACGCCTCGATCAAAGAGCACATCGCGCAGCGAGCGGATGCCGTGCGCTGTGGAGCGTTCGCTACAGCCGATGAGGACATAATCTTTGTTGATAATCATTACATCGCCGCCTTCTACTGAGACAAATTCGCCACGTTTGGAAGGCGGGAACAGGTCCACTTTATTCATATTGATAATGCGACCAGTTTCACGCAGGGGACTAAAAATCGGATGTGCCCAGCAGATGTATCGCGTGAGGAAATTTTCGCGAAAGCGGGCTTCTTTAGCAGCTTTTGTAATAACGACGTGGTCGTTGATGGTGACGGCAATGTCGCGGGTGAAAATAAAATTTGGAATGGGGTCGAACAAAAAATAATCGTCCTCTGCATAATAACCTGTAATCAAAACATCCGCGAGCTCTTCTTCGTCCATGTCTAATAACAAATTGCCGTAGGCTTTGGGCAACTCTTCATAATCTACGATGAGTTCGATCATTTCCTTGCGGCTCTCATCGCCCGATTGCAAGGCTTCGACTAATAACTGTCTGGTTTCCAGCACATTTTCTTCTCCCAAAAACGCTTTTAATACATCCGTAAAGACATCATGTTCGGTCTGCATTTGAGGCAGATAAACGATATCGTCGAACAGTAATTCTTCGGCTTCCTTCGGAGAAATGCGGGAAATGCCTTCATCGGGGCGGTGTACAATAACGCGTTTGAGGCTGCCAATTTCAGAGGAGACATGTACGTTGTTGATATTCATAAGGTTAGGTTTTTTTTGATTTTAACGGTTTAATGGTTTAGCGGTATGACGGTTTGGCGGTGATAGGGTTGTTTTGAATTCTATTATCAATTAATGATTCGTCCAGAAGTAAAAATTGAAATCTTTATTTAATTCAAAACCCACCGAAGGGTAGAGTTTGTTGCCAATTTCATTGTTTTTAGCGGTTTCCAATAAAATTCCAGATGCTTTTGTGGCACGAGCAAGGTCTTTTGCTTTGTCAATCAATAACTTAGAAATGCCTTTGCCACGGTAATCCGGTAGAATGTATAAATCATTTAAAATCCACATACGTTGCATACGGGTTGAAGAAAATACAGGGTATAATTGGGTGAAACCAATATAAACGCCGCTTTCTGCTTGCGCTAAATAAATTACAGATTCTTGATATTCAAGACGTTCTGATAAAAACTGACGCGCACCGGCAATGTCCGAAGGTTTGCCGTAAAAAATGCGATAAGCGTCAAAAAGCGCCGCCAAAACATCGAGATGGTCACTGCTGGCTTGAATAATGGTGGTCATAGTCTGGTGATTGTTGGGTTATAAGGTTGAGAAGTTGATTTTTAACTAAATAACTTTTCAACTTCATAAATCGAATTAATCTTGCCTGCAAAGATGCAATAAAACGGTGGATTTTCACGCAATTGCGTAATTTCCGTCGGGCGTCCATCGTCAATATAACTGGCTTTGAGCTTGGATTTGATGGTGAAATATGAATGAAAATATTGAAAATCAACTTCTTCTGAAAAGTATTGCTTCATCTGTGCCAACATTTTGCGGTGGCTCGAGGGCGGCTGCGCAGGGCAGTAATTGCAATTTGCCGGAAAATCGGGCTGACAATTTAAATTCACGTGTTGGCAGTCAAATGTTGGTAAATTATCGTATGAGACTTTATGATGTGTGTAAGCTACTGAAGATAAGGATAGTAAACCGGATAAACCATAGGGCATAATGGAACCAAACGGACCGTCCATCACCGTTAATCCAATATTTTTCACCTGTGGCGAAGTGATGAAAGCGATTTCCGAAATTTCGTGCATGAGCTGAATATCGGGCACCCCAAAAAGGCGATTGATGGCATTGCTGCCAGAGTAGGTAGCGTTGATAACTTGATGGGAAGTCAGAAGACGGAAGTCGGAAGTCGGACCTTTCACCTCTAGTGCCCAATTGGCACCAACGGCTTCGGCAGAAAGAACGCGGGTAGAATTTAAAATCTTAATATTCTTTTCCTCGGTCAGTTTTTTCTTGTAATATTCTGCAATTAATATTGGATCGAATGAATATTCAGTGGTGGCATAAAGCGCATCAATGCGATTAAAATTAAATAAAGGATGTTCATAAATGCGATCACATTGAATCTTGATATAATCGCAGAAACGCTCGAATTGCTGCCCATCGGTGAAGGAACCAAAGCGATCAATAGCATAATATTTTTCAAAATCAAAATTTATAAATGGTTTGTGTTCAGCAGTAAAACGAAGTTTGTTGTCATCGGACATGCGCGCAGTCGCAACGCTACGTGGGTAGTGATAGCCACTGTGCAGACGCGCCTGGTTTACAATGGAAGCTTTTTTTAATGATGCTGCTTCTTTTTCTATGATACAAATGTTATGCCCCAGCTTGGCTAAATATAATGCTGCGTATGCTCCAAAAATGCCGCCGCCTATGATAATGGTATCGTAATGTGCTTTCATGATGTCGATAATCAGATGTCAGAAGTCGGATGACAGAAGTCGGACTTGTTCAAATACATCCGAATAATCATAACTTTGTAAATGCGTATAAAATTCCAACGAATCATTTAATTGACCTAAATTTGACGGCCCGATGAGCAGGCTCTCCACATCCGGGCTGTGATAAGCATATAACATCCCGATTTGATTCATCGAATCAAGTTTTGCGCGATTTGTTGTCTTATTTGCAGCTGCGATTATTCCTCGCAAAGGCTGTGCGATGGGGTGCTCCACTTCTACATTGCCGCCACGTGCTTTTAGCGAGCTTTGATTATGATATTCAGACTTGTCTAATTTGATACCACCCGCGTTCATACCATAAGTGGTAAAGCGAGGCTTGCCATGAAACGCCTTATAACGCGGATAATCCGATTGTAATAAATTGTGTTTTAACTGGATATGAAAATCAAAATTAAACTCTTTATTTAGTTCTATATAAATTTCAGGGTGCAAAATACCCGATAAACCAATCGCTAAACCTATGTTTCGCGCGGCATCCAAGCCTTCCAGCGTTTCCCGAATTTCCATTTCATTATTGCGATTGTCCCAATGAATCATCAACGTATTAAAATTGGAAGCATATTTATATTGATAATCATCAAGATTCATCAGAATAAAACTTTTACTCAAGTTATGCTCGGGGCTGCGCAGATTATTAATACTGCCAATTTTTACAATCACTTGTAAATCGTTGATTTCGTGCGAGTTGATCCATTCTAACAAAATATTTTCAGCACGCCGAAAATCTTCTGGTATTTTATTAATCGGATAATTCGTTGCCGTATCTATTTGGCGAAAGCCATTTTTGTAATAAAAATCAAGCATTTCAAAACAAGTCGCTTTGGGCATCGTCCAGCCCCACATGGCAGTTCCTAAAGTTAAAGTTGGCTTCATACTTGAAGTTTAAAAATTGGAGATTTGGATATTTTACAACTAATAAAAGCGGCAATTCGTCGAAAATCAAGCTGGGATTAGCAGATTTATTATGCGTTTATTTCAAAAAAACTTAATTTCGGTAAAAATCTTGCCGCTTGTGGCTTGTTTCTAAAAATAAAGCAATGATAGACAAAATTAAACAAACGATAAAAGAAATGACCGATGCCATTCAGGAGCAAGCGTCGTCTTTCAGCGAAAACGCAAAAGAAAAAGGCTACCAGATTATTGAAGAATGGCTACAAATTTTTCCAAAACTAGAAGTTTATAAATTGAGTATCAATAGTTTTTCGCTCGGCGTTGCCATTAGCCCTTCGCTCGACGTAGAACTCATTGGCAAACATGAAGATTTTAGCAAAGAGCGTTTGCAGCAAATTCTTGCCGAAGTGCGCACCAATGCTGCGCTGTCGCTGGTTTTTAATACCATCAATACCACTTATGCGCTTCACCGCAAAACCTACGCCACCTTGCGCGACCCGCTCATCGTGCGCATTCGCATCAAGTTAGCGCCTGAAGTGCGCGTCACGATTGGCGGCTGGCATCGGGAAGAATAGTTTTTTGGCGACTCCTTGTTTATTAATGATAGTACAAAAAAATTGTGTAGCTACTGCGAATGGCTATTCCTGGCTGTATATTATAATTGCGAATCGAAATTAAATTTACAAAGTATTGATAAACAGCGTTTAATAATTTGTAAAATTTCAAAAAAAATTATATTACAGCAAGCATGAATCCTTGATTCGCATTACTATGATATGCGGAGTGTAAAAATTATTACAACAGACTGCGAGTTAAAATCCATTTCCAATGTTTCTCAAAAATTAAGATTTACTATTTTTAATGCTTCCCCCTTGAGTTGCAATGCTTTTGTGACTAACTTTGGCAATTTGAGCGGTTTAAAACCTTCTTTGGTTTGAATTGTTCCAATTCTTTTAGCATAAAATGAATTTTCCATTACAAAATATTGAAGTACACCTCGACGAAACGTCCTTGCTGCATGGCGAACAACTGTTGCAGGAGGGCAAAGTGTCGGAATTGCTGGAGGCGGAAAAACATCTCTGGCTGGCTCAAGTGGACGATGAAGGCATGCTGGAAGTTGAAGTGAAAATTTCTCCTTCCAAGGTAGTCGCGGCTTCTTGCGAATGCGAGCGTTTTCGCCAGGAGAAGATGTGCGGACATGTGGCCGCCACACTCCTCAAGCTGCGACAGGAAACGAGGCATCAGGCTAAACCCAAAATAAAATTGCCAGCTTCGCCTCGAACGGATGAATCTTCGCCTCGCCGACTTACTACGGGTATTGTGCTAGAGCAAGTAACGCATGAAGATTTAGTTGCATTTGTTCGTCAATATGCCAAAACCAACCGCAATTTTGCCATTGCTTTAAAAGCCCGTTTTGCGCCGGATGTGTCGGACATTGACAGCAAAGAAAAGTATTTGCAATTGCTGGAAACCACTATTAGCGCGGCAAGGCGACCAGATCGAACCTTCAATCAACGCGGTGCCAGTAGTATTTATAAAATTTTGCTTGAAATTGAACAGCAAATGGAAGATGCGCTGGTGCAACGGCATTTGGCAGAAGCCGTGGTGATGGCGCAAAGTGTGATTGAAAAAGTAACGCCTTTACTGCGTAAAACCCACTTTTTACAGGAAGAACTGCGCCAGCAGGTGCGGGCTGCTTTTGATACCCTGCGGCAGGTGCTCCATTTGTCGCCGCCACCGGCTTTGCGCGAAATGATTTGGGAGTACAGCTTTACAGAGGGCAGCAAAATTATTTACCGAAGTAATCAAGTAGATCAATATTTTTTCCGCTTGTTATTATTTATGGCAGATGAAATTGCCAAAACAGAGCAATTGCTTGAGTTTTTGGAAGATCAAATTACACGTTATTATTTTGAAAAACGTGAGATAGCGCCAGTTTTATTACAAAAATTAACTTTGCTGGAAAAGCTGGATCGAACGGAAGAATTACAACATTTTATTCAACGTTATATTGCAAATGAGGAAATATTACATTTTGCGGTAAAACAAGCGATGCAACGCCAGGATTTTAAACATGCTAAAGTGCTGGCAAAGAGTGCTTTAGATAATGGGGTGTCCAAAAATATTGCAGCAGAAATGGAAGAAGCGCTCTTGTTAATAGCGGAAGAAGAACATGATGTAGAGCAGGTGCGACTGTATGCCGGGCTGCGTTTGTTGGCAACTTTTAATGTAATTTATTATCAAGTAATTAAACGAACATTACATCAGGATTGGCAGAAAATTTATCCTAAATTATTGTATGAAATCAAACAACTGCCTCATTCCTTAGCTAAGCAGCGTTTATTGGCAGCCATTTATCAAGAAGAAGGATTATATCAAGAATTGTTGATGCATTTACAACAAGCAAAATCGCTCGATATGGCGCGTGACTTTGGCATTGTATTGGTTGATTTTAATATTGAGTTATCTTTTCAATTGTATAATGAGTTGTTTTTTCATTATTTAAAAAATCATGTTGGACGCAAACCATCTGAAAAAATTCGTGTAATTATTCATCAATTGTATGAAAAAAATTATATTGAATTAGCGGAACGGTTGATTGAAAATCTCCGCGCAGCGTTTCCGGAAAGACATTCGCTGATGGAAGAATTAGAATTATTATAATCATTTAGTGAGCTTGTGAGTAAGTGAACAGGTGAGCTGTGAACAATTACATCACCCGATCAATATGAAAATAGAACTTTGGGCAATTGGTAAAACAAACGAAAAATATTTAGAAGATGGTTTTGCTATTTACTTAAAACGTTTAAAGCATTATATAAACTTTGAATTTTTAATCATTCCGGATATCAAACAGGCAGGTAATCTAAATCCAACGCAATTAAAAACGAAAGAAGGGGAAGCGATGCTGGCGCGTCTGAAAAATGAGGATTTTTTGATTTTGCTGGATGAAAAAGGCGAATCTTACACATCTGAAGCGTTTGCAAATTTTTTAGAACAGAAATTGCAACTTTCTTATAAACGAATGGTGTTCTTAATCGGCGGCGCTTATGGTTTTTCCGAAACATTATACGAACGTGCCAATGGTAAATTAGCTTTGTCAAAAATGACCTTTTCGCATCAAATGGTGCGGCTTTTTTTTGTTGAGCAGTTGTATCGGGCAATGACTATCTTACGCAATGAGCCCTATCATAACGGTTGACTGGCTGCCGGAATATATAGCGAAAAATGGATTATGGCTTGATTTGGTAAGTTTTATAATCTATAAAAAAAATAATTTTAAAATTGTAAATCTTAGAAGCTGTTAAAAATTAAAAAGATTGACATATAAGAGAAGCATCCTCAG
>CAZFBN010000197.1:0-8264 GCA_964517145.1 uncultured Saprospiraceae bacterium | reverse complement strand
TTACAACGCAAAAACGATCAACCCAGTGGCTACTTTCTGCTTATTTTTCAAAAAATGAAAGGTAAGTGGGTGATTGTTGCGGATCATACGAGTTGAGAAGGGATTGTTTGTTATTGGTTGATTCCAAATAACCAATAACAAAAAAAATTAATAATATTCTATCAAACGCTGTGTGACAATAAAACCTCGTTCAGCGCGCTGTCGCCAGGGTAGGCTGATGCATTCTTGGGTGTAACAGTTTTCGTTATCCAAAATTTGCCAATCTTTTTTAACCAGCCCCACACCTTTGGCATAAATTTCCTTTGCAATGCGTGCAGCAATGTTAATATCAGTTCGATCTACATACGTAACCGTCGCTGTTTCATTAAATTGCAATTGTCCTACCGAAAGCGGCGCTCCTATTGCTGCAATTGTCGCACGTGTTCCCCAGTAATTAAAAAGTTGAATTTCATTGCCTGCCACAGTGATTTTTATAGCAGGGTCAATGTAAACCGCGCTGTTCCATGTTTCCTTTTGCTGCAATGGAAATACCAATTTTATTAACTGCATATTTTGTTCAGTTCGGAATGCCTGCTGCTCCTTTTTATACATGGAAAATACCGTAGCAATCTGCCAAGGCACTGTATTGGTGCGGCGTTCGTAGCGTTCGGCGCGATACATAGTGTCGCCATTGCTGGCTACAAACTGTTCTACAATGGTATCTTTAATAAAGGAGCGGATGCTGTCTATTTTATTGCCACTGACTGCCGGTGAAAAAATCAAAGAATCCACTTCATACACCCAGGAACGCCCGACTTCCAGCGGAAAATATTCATAATCTTCTTGAAAATCAAGCGTTTCCCTTTCTTCTGTACAAGCAGCGATTGTAAACAAGAGTATTAAAACGCTAAGGGTGCAAGTTTTGAATTTACATTTCATTGGTTTTCCAATTTGGGTGATAAAAAACTACCATAAATAATGCCGCCGCCTATCACGTCCTCGCCTTCATAAAATACCGCCGACTGCCCAGGCGCGACGCCTTTCACATGCGCATGAAATTCTACTTCTACTTTATCGCCATTTTGATGCAAAGCACTCATTGTTCCTGCATCTTTGTAACGAATTTTGGTAACGGCTTCTAAACCGTCTGGGATGGTGGCATATTTCATCAGATTCACCTGACCAACCGTCATGCCATTGCGAATCAAATCCACTACACGCCCTAAAACAACCGTGTTGCTTTCCGGACGAATTTCGGTCACAAACATCGGCTCTCCAAATGCCACGCCCAAACCTTTGCGCTGCCCGATGGTGTAAAAAGGATAGCCCTGGTGTTTGCCGAGCACTTCGCCTTTTGTATCTACAAAAACGCCGCCTGCTACTTGTTCTTCCAAATGCTCCACGCGACGTTTTAGAAAACCGCGATAATCATTGTCAGGAACAAAGCATATTTCGTAGCTCTCTGCCTTTTTTGACAAATCGGTGTAGCCCCAGTCATACGCCATTTGCCGCACCTCGGGTTTAGTATAATTGCCAAGTGGAAAACGACTGCGATGCAGGCATTCCTGACTCAAACCCCAAAGTACATACGACTGGTCTTTGTGTTGATCCACAGCGCGGGTAATGTATTTCCGACCGTTTAATTCATGGATGCGCGCATAGTGCCCAGTCGCAATGAACGCACAATCCAGCGCATCTGCACGCTTGAGTAGCGCACTCCATTTGATATGTGTATTGCAAAGCACACAAGGATTGGGTGTGCGCCCAGCCAGGTATTCTTCCACAAAATTGTCAATGACATAATCGCCAAATTCATCGCGAATGTCCACGATAAAATGGTGGAAACCCATATCCACCGCTACCTGACGAGCATCATTGATAGAGTCAAGGCTACAGCAGCCCGTCTCTTTGTGAGAACCGCCAGAGGTCGCGTAGTCCCAGGTTTTCATGGTGATGCCAATCACTTCATAGCCCTCTTCATGCAGCATCATAGCGGTAACAGTGCTGTCAATGCCACCGCTCATGGCGACGAGGACACGTCCTAATTTACTCATTGTTACAACGATTTTGCCGGGTTCAAAGTCCGGTGTTGTAAAAAATAGTTACATTCGATGGCTATCGAACGAGATACAATACAAAATTGCTAAAAACTTGGTTCATTCTGTTCAAAAAAACTTCCTTTACAAACGCTTAACGCGAAAAAATTGACTTACAGATATTAACCCGCTATCTTTGTAAGATCTTTCCTCAAAAAACAATACTCAACCATGGCATTCACAATTTTTGCCATTTTTTTTGTGACGCTTCTCATTAGTTTCGTTGGTTCGCTGCCATTTGGTCCCATCAATTTGGTAATGATTGATACGACCCTTAAAAACAGCCTTCGCACCAGTGTGTGGTTTGCGGTGGCGGCTGCAATGGTTGAAATTGGTCAATCGTGGATCGCGTTGTACGGCAACGCATGGATGACACAGCTCATTGAAAGTGGTCCTTGGCTGAAAATTGCTGGGTTTTTGTTTTTTCTGATGTTGGGAATGGTCTTTTTCCTAAAAAAAGACCAGGAGACTCAGGTTAAACCATCGCGTTTTCAAAATAATTTTTTTCTCAAAGGTTTTATCGTAGCAGTATTAAATCCACAAGCCATCCCGTTTTGGGTGATTGTGTTGGCATTCATTCCGGCGTCTTCTTTTTTTAACATTTCATCAGAAAGTCATACCTCCATGATCCTTTCTTTCGTAATTGGCGCGTCTTTTGGCAAGCTGGGAGCTTTATTGTTGTTTGGAATGCTGAGCGAACGCATCATCAGTCGTTCTGATCTGATTCGCAATCATATCAATCGAATTATCGGCATCATTTTGATATCCATTGCTATGTTTCAAGGGATTCTTGCATTCGTAGGATAATGAAAATTAATACATTTCGTTCCATTCATGTTGTGTTTTTAATTTTGATTCGGTATTTTTGAATTTTTAAATAGGATTGCAGCGTTTTTGTGCATTGCCATTGTGATGTAAATGGAATTCGTAATCTTGTTTTCAGTATCATTAAATTGCAGCGACATGAAAAAAAACATCAGCGTATTCTTTTTCCTCCTTTTTGCTTTTTCCTTTCTTCCTGCTTACGCACAGCAAGATCCAGACTATGGTCAGGCGTCGTATTACGATGACAGCTTTCACGGCAGCATGACAGCTTACAATGTGAAATATGATAAAAATCAATTAACGGCTTCTCACAAAATTTATCCTTTTGGCACTTTATTAAAAGTTACCAAATTAGATAATAAAAAATCGGTCATTGTTAAAGTGATTGACAAAGGTCCTTACATCAAGGGACGTATTATTGAATTGTCGAAAAGAGCAGCCGTAGAACTGGACATGGTAAAAGATGGCGTTGCCAATGTAAAAGTGGAACTGTACCGAAAGGTAAATGGCACATCGGATTTGCTGCAAAATACTGCTAATCAACCAACTAGCACTACTAAGCCTGCCGCTGAAGAGGTGCCTGCCGGCTACGACGCGCCACGTACAACTACCACTAAGCCAACAACGCGTGTCGTAAGCAACGACAAGCCTACACAATTGGCACAAAATACAAAAACAACTACGACAGCCAGTGCCACCAAAACCGCTGCTGCAAAAGATAAAACGACTGCCAAAGGCGCTGCGACGACTACCAAATCTACCGCTCGCTTGGTAAAGCAAGATTATACGCAGTACGGCTTGTATAAAATTCAATTGGAACGCCCGGATAAAAAGGGCTATGGCGTACAAGTGGCGTCCTTGACCAGCCATGATGCCATGATGCGACAAATTGCTAATTTACAGGCAAAATCATTTACAAATATTTTGGTAAGTATCGAAAAAGGTGCGAACAACAAACCAACTTATAAAGTTATTTTGGGTCCGCAAGAAACAGAAGCAGCAGCTAACAGTTATAAAAAAAGTTTAAAATCGCGCTATAAAATTAATGGCTTTGTGGTGGATTTGAGCGCTTTAACTTATTGATGTTTGGTAAATGCTTAGGAAACAGCTGAGGTTTCCTAAGCATTTAAAATATGGTATATACGATTTCGCAAATCTTCAAGATTTGCGAAATCTAAAAGGAAATCACCGCTCGCCAGATCACTATTAAAATATTATTCGATCTTTACAACGCCTGTTTTTTTGCTGAGCGGCACACTTTTTTCCCGCAAATCAATCACTTCAATGCTCGTAGGTCGATCCGTTATTTTTACATAACTTTCTTCACCCGCTTTGCCTTTCGCTTTAAAACAAATTTGGTAAATCGAAGCGTTATCAGCGACGGTGGCACCCTTAAGCGAATCATCGATCCAGGCACAAGTCAGTAGCCCGTTTTGGGTCAGGTGCAACCCAAAATCGTTGCTATCGAGATAAGGTAGGTTAAAGTTTTTCAATTCTGTAAATTCCAGCACATTTTTGTTCCAGGTAAGGGTATATTGCATCGAAAGCAATTGCTTAAAATTTTGCACTTGCACGTCCACGCAAATTGTTTCGCCATTTTTAGCCGTCAGGTTTGGCATACCAATCGTCAGACCATCAGCAGCGACGGAAGCGGCGCTAGTTTCAGGTACATCAGCAGCCGTATTGGTGGTAGCCACAGCGGTTTCACTGTTTTCCTGCGTGGCAACATCGCGTGAGCCGCAAGCCATGAACAAAGGCAGTATCAGAATCAATAACTTTTTCATAGGATTGAAATTTTGCGCCAAAGATAACAGACTTTATTTATAAAATGAGCAGTGCTGTGCCTCACCAGCAACGCATTCCATTAATTTCGTCTGTTTTGTTATTAAAATTCGAGTAGCTTTGCAAAAGCGATTTAAAAGATTTTTTACCACAGAATATAGGTCGAGTGGAATATTTTAAAATTTTATAGCGTTTTAATCGGCTATATTGCCCATTTATTGCGTTAAAATAAAGAGTAAAAAAAATCGTATTTTTACTTTCTTTGTTAAAATTGTAGAAGTGGCATTTTGAATTAAATTAGTTTGCTGATATTCAGTCATTTATTTATTCGGAAAACCAATTGTATTTGGATATGAGAATTATAATCATCGCTTGTGTACTCGCGTTTTTCGCACTTTCATTTCAAAATTGCGTGCCCCAAAAGAAGTACGCTGAAACGGAAGCAACCCTGAAATACTACCAAACCCAGGCAAATGCGGTGGATTCGATCAATTATGAAAACCAGCGGATGAATGAGCAGTACCGTCAAAACGAGCTTTTGCTGCGCAATACGGTGAAGGAACTGGAGCAAGCGTTGGCGGCAAACCAAAGCTTGGCAAACAGCAATCAGGATTTAATCAATCGCTATAATGACTTGATTGAACAAACCCGGAATGTGTTGGCAACTTCCACTTACGAAAAGGTCGGTTTGCAAGATCAATTGTCGGCGCAACAGGCAGAACTGGATCGTCTTGCCAGAAATCAGGCAGTTTCAGAATACCAGCTCGACCAACGCGATTCGCGCCTTCAAGTTTTGGAAGGCAGCGTGAATACCTTGGAAAGTGATATTGCTGCACGCAATCGGCGAATTTTAGAGTTGGAAGCTTTGCTTCGTACCAACCGCAGTTCGGTGCAGGATTTGCGCAGCAACGTGAACACAGCGATGACTGGCTTCAATGTGGCGGATTTGAAAATGGAAGAGAAGAACGGAAAATTGTATTTGACACTCAGCCACGATCTGCTGTTCCCCAGCGGGAGTGCTTCGATTGATCCGCGTGGTCGGCAGGCATTGCAACAACTGGCATCGGCTTTGAATCGCAACCCGGATATTGATATTTTGGTGGAAGGGCATACTGATAGTGATGGAAGCGCCGACTTGAACTGGAATTTGAGCACAAACCGCGCTACCAGTGTGGCAAAGGCTTTGGTTTCCTTTGGGGTTGATCCTCAGCGGATTACTGCGGCGGGGCGAGCGTTTTATGCGCCGATTGCGCCCAACACAACCGCTGCTGGTAAAGCCCAAAACCGACGCACGGAGATTATTTTGTCGCCTAAATTGGATCAATTGTATCAGATTATAGAGCGGTAATAGGAATTGCTCAATTTTTTAATTTAAGTAAGTTGGCATTCGTAATAAATTTCCCAGTGAAAAGAGCGGTTATTACACTTATATTATGGCTTTTTATAATTGTTTCGCCTTTATTATTAAATGCGCAGCCTTGTGCTTCTAATCTTTATTTACAGCAACGTTTGCAAGCGCAACCGCAATTGATCGAGCAACGGCAGGCGTTGGAAGCTTTTACGCAACGCTGGATTGCTGAAAATGCAAATCAGGTGTCGACTCGCGCCATTCTTACCATTCCGGTGGTGGTTCATATCGTATGGAAAGAGGTCAGCGAAAATGTTCCAGAGGAGCAGATTCAGGCGCAATTGGATATTATCAACCGAGATTTCCGAGCTAAAAATTTGGAGATCAATGCAATACCTGCTGTTTTCAAAACTGCTGTTGCTGATGTAGAAATCGAATTTTGCCTGGCAAAACGCACGCCAAATGGTCAAGTGACCAGCGGCATTACCCGCACGCGCACCAACGTGAACAACGTGGGGGTTCATTTTACGCAACCGCAGGGATTGCGTACCATTTGTTACTCCGATTTGGGCGGTCAGGATGCTTGGGACACGCGTCAGTATCTCAATATTTGGGTAGGCAGCATGGGGTTTGGTATTTTAGGGCAAGCTGATTTTCCGGGTATCGCGGAAGCAGCAGAAGATGGCATTCGCATCGATCCAAGTGCATTTGGAACCAGTAATGCTACGCCTCCTTACAACCTGGGGCGCACGCTCACGCATGAAATCGGGCACTATTTCAATTTGAGCCACCCCTGGGGCAATAAAGATGATAATTTAAATTGTGAAAACGATGACGGCGTAAGCGATACCCCGCGTCAGTCCACCACTTTTCGCAACCAATGCCCGACGCACCCGCAATTGTTTTGTGGCACTGCCAGCATGTTTATGAATTTTATGAATTACACGAATGATGCTTGCCTGGCAATGTTTACACAGGGGCAAAAAGTACGAATGTTGGCGGCGTTGAATGTGGCGCGTGTTGGTTTATTAAATTCTTCCAATTGTTTGCCACCTTCTACCGCTGTTGAGGAACTTTTTTCGGCAGAACACGTTAGAATATTAGGTAATCCGATTGTAACACAACTGCATGTTCAAGCTACCGCCGAATTTCAAGAAGTATTTGATATTCAATTCATTAATATACAAGGGCAGCTACTTTTTTCCGACCGATGGAATACAACAAATGATTACATCAAATCGGTTAGCAACTTCAATCCAGGTCTCTATTGTTTAATTTTAAAAAGTTCTCATGGTATTTTATACAAAAAAATCCTAATAAGTCGTTAACATTGTCTAAAAAATCCAATCGCAATGAAGTTGTATGCAAGCTCCAAGAAGCTTAGAACTACTATTCTAATCTTTTGCTCTGTATTGTTAATCGCCGAGCCAATGCCGGCACAGAGCCTGAAAAAGATCAAGCTAAATCGCCTGGATCGCGTCATTGAAATGACCAAAAACCCATGCAATGGCAGATGCCCAGTGTTTACCCTGGTTATTTACGAAAAAGGAATTGTGAGTTACGAAGGAAAACGCAACACGCCTCGCCTAGGCTTATACGTGAAACAATTGGACAAACCTACTTACGATCAGATAATCAACACTTTCAAGAAAGTAAACTTGTGGCAATATGATAATGTGTATCGGGGCATGTACCCGGATGCGCCGACGGTTTCTATTACCTACCATGAAGAAGGGGATGTAAAAACAATTGTTGGTAAAGACGGACGCCCTTATGCTATTCTTGAATTAGAAGCGCTGCTGGATAACATCGCTAATGGCGACGGCTGGGAATTGCGCAGTGCGGCATCTGCCAGCGCCCTCCCGGAAAATGTCATTTCGGATGAGTTGATTGTGCAATTGCAAGATGGAACAACGCCAACGGCTTGGGTTCGCAAATATCGCCGCCAGGAGGTAGAGGTTTTGCAAAATATTTCTAAAGAAAGTAACTACTGGCTGGTGCGTTACAACAGCAAAGTAGTGCCACCTGTGGAAATGCTTGCCAAAGTGCGCGAAGATGGCGAAGTGGTAGGCGCAGAATTCAATAAGCGGATAGAATTAAGGTAATTGAATATTGGATGTTGGATATGCCAATTTTTTAATATCCAACATCCAATTTGATCTTTAAGGATGTTATTTTTTTTTAAGAAATTATAATAATTACTTTTTACCAAACTTTCCTTAAAAAGGAAATCC
>CAZFBN010000196.1:0-8286 GCA_964517145.1 uncultured Saprospiraceae bacterium | reverse complement strand
CGGACTCTGGAATTTCTTAATCTGTTGATAATCAATTTGACGCAAGTCTAATAATATTGGGCTGACCAAGTAATTCAATATTTTTAATTCTCTTGAATCTTAGGGTTGCAAATCCCCGTGTTTGGCAATAAACAAACCTTTATTCTGCATACGCGCTACTCAAAAAAACACCCTCACTCAATCCTAAACGGCGAAGCCGGCAAGCCCTCCTTATTATACAAATTCGGATTATCAGGATTGTCCGCCCAGGCGTAGCGCAGGTATTTGGGCTTGGGCACTTGGTCGCTCCACACCACGACCCGATCGCCTTCTATTTTGGCATTCGCCCACACAAATTTTTTATCCTCGCCCGCAATGGCAAATTCACTGAGCGGCTCGCCGTCATCCGTCACCAAGCCGCTGCCGACATGATTAAAAGATATAATAATTTTATTACCTTCTATGATGTGATCTTTAGATAAGGGACCGGAATAAACGAGGTCTTCGCCATACGCCAGCTTCAGCGCAGCCAGCGCCATGCGTTCGCCCACGTCTTTTTTATTGTCGGGATGAATGTCGTTCCATTCCCCCAGGTCAATATTGACGGTCATTGCGGTGTTGGGGATGCGCAGGGCTTTCAATTGCGATTCCCGCAAAGCCGCCCAATTACTTTCCGTTGGCGAGTAAGAAACCTCCATAAAATTGGGCAACTGCGCATAAATAAATGGAATAGTCGGCGCGTTGAAAACTTCCCGCCAGCCATTTACCAAAGCGTGCATGTAGTCTTCATAAATCTTGGGTTGCCCCGCATTGCTCTCGCCCTGGTACCACAAAATGCCTTTCATCGGCAGTTGTTTATAGGGCGCGACCATGGCGTTGTACAGCGAGCTTGGCTCATTCTGCGGATTGATGCGGCGGGGTCTGGGTTCGTTATTATTATTTCTGGCAAAAGCCGAAAAATCAACGGGCGCAAAGACTTCACCGACTTTATATTGCCAGTAGCCTTTCAGGTCAACCGTGTCTTGATTGGTAAAGATGTAATAAGGTTTGTCCGGCACGAAGCCGCCTTTGCCATTATTATTCGTCACTCTTATCACAAAAATATTATTACCCGCTTTCAATAAATTGGCGGGCACATCATATCGGCGCTGCGGATATTGATACGTAGTGTTCCCGACCTTGGTGCCATTGATGTACAATTCATCGGCGTCCACAATTCTACCCAGGAAAACCGTGGCTTCCTGACCCGCCATCGCTTGCGGCAATTCGATTTCCCGACGATACCACACCACGCCGTTTAAATCTTTCACCCCTTGATCCTCCCAATACCCGGGAATGTTGATGTTGCGCCATTCTTTTGGCACAAAATCCACGGCATACCAAGGCTTTTCCCCCGTCAATCCTTTGTCGGAAGGCTCCTGGGGCGCTCGGTTAAACGCGGGGCGATTCCGCGTTTGAGCGTTTACAAAAGCGGTATCTTTATTCTCTTCGATGATTTTTATTATATCCGGAAAATTTTTAAAACCTTCCTTCGGCGTCCAGGCTTCAATGGGCGTACCGCCTACGCTGGCATTGATCAAACCGATGGGAATATGATATTTTTCATAAATCTTT
Organism: uncultured Saprospiraceae bacterium; assembly: GCA_964517145.1. GTDB lineage: Bacteria > Bacteroidota > Bacteroidia > Chitinophagales > Saprospiraceae > JADJNW01. The sequence goes on along the minus strand of CAZFBN010000196.1, from coordinate 6,693 downwards.
TTCGCAAAAAAATAAGCAACCGCCGAGAAAGGACGCACGGCTTCACCCACGGCTTTTTGCCATTCCCCGCCGGTTAAATCCTGCTGCGGTCCAGCAATGCTGGTCGTGATGGGAATTTTAAAATGGCGAATGTCAGGATAATTGGCGTTTTTAATTTCATCGGCATAGAGCACATCATGAATATCCAACTGATGCACCATATTGGATTGACCAGCGCAGAGCCAGACATCCCCGATCAGAATGTCTTTTACTTCAATCATGTTCTTGCCTGCGATGGTCATGGTGTAAGGACCGCCCGCTTTCATTTTGGGCAATGTCACGCTCCAATTTCCCGCCGCTGAGGCTTTGGTTTTATACTTTTTTCCGTTGAAAGTGACGATTATTGCTTCATTGGCAGCTGCCCAACCCCAGACGGGAATGTCGGCATCGCGTTGTAATATGATGCCATCGCTGATGAGTTTGGGGAGTTTTACATCGGCGAAGGTGGTGGTGATGGAAGTAGTGAATATTATTAATGTAAATAAGGACTGAATATATTTCATTGTAATATTTATTTAATTTGAGCTTGTTTAAAATTGATAAATAATTTTAATATTAATCAATGAATGAGTGTTTTTTACGATCTGCCACAAATACACAAAGGCACAAATTTTACACAAAGCTTTCGTGAGACTTAGTGATTTTGTGCCTTGGTGGCGAAATTAGGTGCTTTATCAAAGATACCAGCTAAGTTTATATATTAAATAAAATCTTTAATTTTAAACAACTTCTTTATCTGTTTCTTTATAATTTTAGCCTTATTGCTAAGTTTATCTCATTAAATTTTTTTCTTTGTTACTTTTGGCATCGCCCCAAAAGTAACCAAAAGGTCTAGTCCGTTAAACTCACTCCGTTCGGACAGTAACGGACGGCAACCGCCACGCCAAGTATTTCATTACACCCTATTAGTCATCAACAAAATACGTATTTCATTGCGTTACGTTGACGCGCTGTTGACCCCTTCAATTACTCGACATATTTACAGTTTTCTTTAATACAGATTGGGGCGCTCCTAAATAACTCTCCGCATTTACCTCTTCTTTTTTCAATATAATTTTTTCCAAAACCAAGCCCGGATCAACTAAATAATACCGAATGGTGTGTTCACCTGGCGCTAATTCCTTTTGTGTAACGGGCTGTTTCATAATATTATCCGTTGCGGAATCATTCCACCATTTCGGATAAGTCCAATCTGGCGCTTTTGCATCTTGATGTAAATTTAGGAGTTTCGGCTCGTCCTCATCAATGGAAAAAGCATACAGTAAACCCTCGTCTTTTTGAAAATTAAGCGTCGGCGAAAACCAGGCTTCCAGATTATATTTAGCAGAATCCAGCAGGAAAATTTTATATTCTAAATATGGACTATTTTACCAGGCGTTTGCTTCGGCGCAGTCACAGGCTTGGCGGTTACGGCAGAAGCGGTGCGCCCTAAATTGGGAATCACTTCCCATATAATGTTATTGACTTCTTTTTTATTTTGATAATTAGCGGCATGAATACTTACAATGCCATTATTTTGAATATAACCAACTGCATTTTCAGGCGCATCGGTGCGCAGAGGAACTTTAATTGCAATATCACGTCCTGTTCCGCTTGAAAGAACAATCTCGCCTTCCTTTTCGCCTTTGGGTACTTTATTCCAATCAATACTTACATACACTTTTTCCTCATATTGCACTGTACCGGCTGTTTTAGAAAGATTAATCCAATTATTTTTAGATGTAATATTATATTTTAATAACTCTGTGCCGGTATTATAAATTTCGATGTAATATTTCTGATTATTAATCGGGTCGAATGGTGTAAAGCTTCGGCTGGGCATATTGAATCGTCCCCGGCGCAGCATGACCGCACTTTCCAGCGTGAAACCCAAGCCCGGCGGGGTTTTGGTTTGAATGTAAGATACCTCCGGCATTTTATTCACCGCAGGATCATTCCAACTCACGTGCCCCATATGCGTTTGAATCATGATATGATTCCATTTACCATCGGCAAATTCATTATGTTGCTTGGTTAATTCTGCATCTTTAAAGAATAATTCTTTTACTTTATCGGCATAATAATTCGTGGAAGCTCTGTCCTGCGCACGATATAACTTGTTTTTAGCGGCAGCCACATACATTTCATTCAGATTGGCACAAGCTTCCACCGGATACAAAACCAATTGATAATAAGCATCTTGTGCTTCTTTTAGCAATTTCGCCTGAATGTTTTTAGCCTGTTTCACTAGATTATTATATTCTTCGACCACGCGTTCGGCTTCATTAAAATTGGTCAAGCTGTAAGTGGTTGGCTCCAGCAATTCCGGTTTTCTGCGAGCATTATATTTTGTATAAAGTGCTAAAATTTGACCAATTTCCTCCGCATATTGCCCGCCAAATTGCGCATCCGCCCATTGGGTATAATAATTTGGTAAATCTTTTGCAGTAATTTTCTCCGGATTCCAGGCATAATCCAAAAAGAAATTAATCGGCAAATCCATTGGTTTCAGGTCACCCACATTCACCAGCCAGATTTCCCGCACGCCATATTCATACGTGAGGCGCATTTGCTCCCAGGTTTTTTCAATTTGAACGGTATTAAGCCATTTATAACTTCGGGGTCCGCCCACAAAATCAAAGTGATAATACATGCCGTAGCCACCCTTGCGAGGCTTGGCATCCGTAGCGGGTAAAATGCGCACGCGCCCCCAGTTATCATCACATAATAATAATGTTACATCATCGGGCACGCGCATGCCTTTATCATAATAATCCTGCACTTCTTTATACAATGCCCACACCTGCGGCGTTTGTTCGGCAGGCTTTCCGGTCACTTCTTCAATGATTTTACGCTGGTCTTTTACAATTTTTTCCAGTAATTCAATATTCGTAGTTGCGCTCATCGCTTCATCGCCGTCGCCTCGCATCGCCAGCGTGACTACCTTTTCCTGACCTTTGGTGCGTTCCATGCCCTCGCGCCAGAATTGTCGCAGCACTTCAGCATTGGTTTCATAATTCCAGGCACCTTTGCCGTGGCGCTCCCATTCTACGTGCGCGCGCATCAAGGGTTCATGGTGCGAAGTGGCAAGTACCACGCCCATCTCATCCGCCAAAGGCGCACTCAGAGGATCGTCGTCCCACAAAGACTTGCCCCACATGGCGGGCCACAAATAATTGCCTTTCATGCGCAGGATCAATTCAAACACTTTTTCATAAAATTGATGATTCAATCCGCCAAATTTCTCCCGCGCCCAACCGGCTAAAGCCGGGTCTTCATCATTCAAAAAAATGCCGCGATACTTAACTTTTGGAGAACCAATGGTATGATTTCCGGCTTTTATATAAATATTTTTACGAGATTGAATCGGCGCGTCCGCCCACCAATACCAAGGCGAAACACCCATTTTTTCGGAAAGCTCAAACATGCCAAAAATCGTGCCCCGCTTGTCGCTGCCCACAATCACCAAGGCATTGTTCACGCCATTCATCGGCTTTTTAACAGGTATTATCATAAACTGCTCCCATTTACCCTTCAGCGCGGAAACATTTACTTTATTGTTTTTTACTAATTCATCTATTAATTTACTTTTGCCAAGTGTGCCAACAATTATAATATTTTTAGCGGAAGGTTTATCATTAACAATCAATGTTGCATCCTGACCAGCAACGCGGCTCAGGTCTTTTTGAAACAGCCCGGCAATTTTTACAACCCCCGGAAAATCTGACTCACTGACCACGATTGCGCTCGGCACGCCATTTTCCACCACTGCAAATTTACCTTCATTTTTATTCACTGTTAAAAAAGAAGACGCAGGAAAAGGATCATTTACCGGCAATGTAATAATACGCTCAAAACGGCTATTATTATTGGCTTGTACTGTCGCAGATTGACTGTAGCAAGTCGTAAGTAATAAAGAAAAAATGCCTGCCAGGAAATATAAGGTGAAGTTTATTGTCCGTTTCATAATAACATCCTAATTTAATAAATGAAACTTAATATTTATTTATCATCATAATACAATGCGAATCTCACATTATAATTTGTTTTGTGCTTAGCAGTTTGAAATCGATTGAAAAAAATTGCCATTAAAAACTTAGTATTCCAGTAAATCCTTTTTGAGGAGGACTGACTGCGTTCCGGTAAGCACTGCTGCTGATAAAATCATGATTAGAAAACAATTCATATTTGTATCTTTTTACATTAATAATTATTGCAAATAATATTCAAATGATAAAATGAGATTTACGCTTGTATTTTTTCTTTAATTCCGTTACCTTTCACGCTCCTTTAATAGCTGAGTAAGCTTCAATCAATACCATTTTGTACCGCTATCCAACTGCAATTTTGCATATTTAACCTCGTCAAATACATAATAAAACGCGCCTTTGCGAGAAGATTCCTTATCTTTTTCATTTAATTTGTTTAAAATATTGAGAGAGAGAATTTTACGTTTAAAATTCCTCTTATCTAAAGGCATTTCATAAATGGCTTCGTATAAACTTTGCAGTTGTGGCAAGGTAAATTTTTCAGGCAGCAATTCAAATCCGATGGGATGCGTCGCTACTTTTTCTTGCAGCATTTTTTGTGCCTTTGATACCATTTGCTGGTGATCGAAAATCAGCGGCGGAATTTTGCTTAAAGAAAACCACCTGGCTTCGTGCTCTAGCTTCAATTGCTCGCTGTAATCCTTGATATTGATTAAAGCAAAATAAGCAATGGAAATAACCCTACCTGCAGTATCGCGATTGACCTCACTAAATGTATGCAGCTGCTCCATGTAAATATTCTTCATACCGGTGAGCTGATATAAAATGCGAATTGCCGCTTTATCTGCACTTTCATTCTCGCGAATAAAGCCGCCCATCAGCGACCATTTTCCCTTTTCAGGCTCAAACCCTCTTTTTATCAGAAGCGCTTTTAGTTCATTGCCATCAAACCCAAAAATGATACAGTCAACCGCAACCAGCACTTTTTGATGATTATTATAGCTGTTAATATCCATTTGCCCTGTTGAAAATAAGTGCAAATATGACTCAGTTATTTCACTTTTAAAAATCTAAGGTAAAAAATCCTGCAATTGGAAATACTACGCTTGCGAAAACTTCATAGTTTAGTTTTCATAGAATTAGTATGATAGTCAATAGTCATTTTTTTTAATTAACATTCACTGTATTATTATAATTTACAATAAATATATAGTTCAATTCATTTACTTAACTAAGTATAGTAAGTTTAGATAAAAACAAACGATCCTTTGATTATCAACAATATACGAATTTAGACTATTGACTAATAAACTAATTGACTACTTATTTTCTTTACAAACTATAAAATCGTTTCGCATTCAATCCAAAAAACTGCGCTTGCTCGTCTTTTGAAAAAGTTGAAAAATAATCTTTTACAATTTTTATTACATCTTCATAAGAAGCGGCGACCTGACACACGGGCCAATCCGAACCAAACATAATTCGGTCAGTTCCAAAAGCATTGACAACCACATCTAGGTATGGCACAAAATCTTCCTGCTTCCACGTCCGCCAATCGGCTTCCGTTACCATGCCGGAGATTTTACAATACACATTTTCATAAACTGCAATTGCCTCTATATCAGCCTTCCACGCGGTTATTTCCTTGCGCTTAATGTAAGGTTTAGCAAGGTGGTCAATGACAAATTTTTGATTTGGAAAAGCCGCCACCAATTCCTTTGAAAACTGAAGCTGGTCGGGAAAAATGAGGATATCATATGTAAAATTATAGAATTGTAATGCCGCGATACCTCGCTTAAAATTGGGCTGCAACATCAGGTCGCGCTGTGGCTCACCTTGCAGCACATGCCGAAACCCCTTCACAATCGGGAACGACTGGTATTTTGCTAATATTTCTGCAATATCTTCCGCCTGCAAATCAACCCAGCCGACCACGCCCCGGATAAATTCATGTGCTCGCGCCAATCCAATCAAAAAATCGGTCTCCGTTTCCGATTGGCTGGCTTGCACCGCCACGCAACCCTCTAAACCATTTTGCATCAACAACGGCAATAAATCTTCGGGGAAAAAATCCTTTTGAATGGACTTCATCTCCTCGTTGATCCAGCTATCCCGTACCGGGTCAAACTGCCAAAAATGTTGATGTGCGTCTATTTTATTCACTTGCAATGGTTTTTAATGTATAATCCTTAGGTTTAAAAATGTTACAAAGCCGTTTTGGCTCAATTTCAGCATAAAATTAATTAAATATTGCAAGTAAAATACTCTTGCTGACAATAGACATCCCTGATAATTAAAAATGGCAAATCCAATATAATCAACGGCTTCAAGGTCCATACGCGTAACCTCCGCGACGGCTGCGAGAGCCTTTTTTGTATGGAACAAAAATAGGATGCAAGCATTTATAAAAATAGTTGTGTAAATTAGCGGAAGTACGCAACTCCGTTGCGTGAATACGAATGTTCAGCACAATTTCACTCCAATTCAAAATAGCGAAATCAGGATGAACATAAAAATCCTTCTCAAGATTCTTCGAAACCTTAAAATAAAATCTTTTCAAAAAGGAGAAATAATCATTGATGAAGGCGATGCAAAAAAAGATGTTTTTTACATCAGAAAGGGCTTGATACGTAGGGTTTCCGCACCAAAAGTAAGCACATAGAATAGGAAAAGGCGATATTTGGGG
>CAZFBN010000195.1:0-8407 GCA_964517145.1 uncultured Saprospiraceae bacterium | reverse complement strand
TTTTCTTTTTTTGCAAACATACAACCAATCAATCAGTTAATTTTTAACACTACCTAATAATTGTAAAGATCGTATAAAGCGGCTACTCCTTTGAGCAACCGCCTTTTATCGAAAAATGCGGATTAATGTTGTAATGATTATTTTACTTCCATGATCTGACTCATCATAACCATCGGGTCCTGAACACCCCAGCCGGCTTTCGCTTTTCCTTTATTGTTAAATTCGTAAATATTTACATCTCTGATTTTAAAAGATTTGCCAGTGGCTTTCATGCCCATAAAGTCATTTTTGAAAGTACCCGACATTTCCAATTCGACCCATACCATATTACCTTCCGCTACCGCACGAATCACTTTCCAGTCCACATCAGGAAACGCTGCTACAAATTGTTTGGCGGCTTCTTCTACGGCGGCTCTGCCCTGCACAGGCTCTGGTCCCATGCTGTAATCAATATAGTCATCCGTCATGATGCCAAACCATGCTTGGGCATCGCGCGTTTTACTATATTCTTCATAAGATTTTAATACGGTGGCTTTGTTTTGCGCAGGTGTTTGTGCCTGAATACCAATGGTTAAAAAAGAAAAAATCAGGATTGCGGTGAAAATTTTAAGTGTTCTCATTCTAAATAGATTTTAATTTTTAGTAAATGATTTTTTGTTTGAATTGATACTGCAAAATTATGCTCTTGTGCACCGCTCTCGCATCGGTAGATTTTTGTAAAATGACTACGCAGATTTGCGTATTTTTAGGGGTTTTAATCGAATTGGTATGAAAAAACGCCTCGCCACTACTGCATTACTTCTGGGGGTCATTGCGCTGTACGCCCAGCAATCACTCGTTGACAGCCTTCGCACGGTTTTGCAAAAAGAAAAAAACCTGGAAAAGCGCATTGAATTGTACGCAGATATTGCCAACGAAGTGAAGGAACTCAATCTGGAATTGGCAAAACCATATGCCGATACGCTCGAAATACTGGCAGAGCAAGCCAATAGCCTCCTGGGCAAAGCCCGCGCCATCAACCTCCGCGCCAACATCCTGAAAGACGAAGGTCAACTGGACGCTGCGATGCTTTTGTTTCGACAAAACCTCCACATTCGCCTGCGGCTGAACGATCAAAAGGGCATGGCGCAAGCTTATAATAGCATCGGCGCTATCCATGCGGAGCAGTATAAGCCTGATTCTACGATTTATTATTATCTGAAGTCGGCGGCGATTAATGAACAGCTGGGAGATTTCAGCAATGTTGCTGCGGGTTATAGCAATATCGGCAATTTGTATTCCGATCAGCAAGCGCCCGACAAAGCAATTGAGTACTTAGAAAAGGCCCTTAAAATAAGATTGGAGCACGGCGAGGAGAAAAAAACGATGTACACTTATAATAACCTGGCAGTGGCTTATGGCAAAAAAGGTACAAAAGCATCCATCGAAAAGGCGCTGTTGTATTCGGACAAAGGCATTGCCGTTGCTTTGAAGTACGACAACAAGTTTGTGGCGGGTGTTATCGAGGGTGGTGTTTGTCATTTGCTGAATGAGCAAAAGCGCTACGAAGAAGCCATTCTGTACTGCCAGCGCTCTATTCAAAATCTGGAAGCGACCAACAGAACACCAAATCTGGTATTTCCACTCATCAATCTGGCTACGGCTTACAATGCTTTGAACCAACCTGCCGAAGCCTTGAAATATGCAGAGAAGGGCTATGCCATCATGGTGGAGAAAAAATTTGTGGATCCGCTGGAAGTGTATTACGAAGAGCTGGCAAATGCCCATGAAAAATTGGGAAATCACAAGCAAGCTTTGGTTTGGTTTAAAAAATTTATGGCACTCGATGATTCGCTTTTTACGGCTGAAAATGTGAAAAACCTTGCCGATATTGAAACCAAGTATCAAACCGAAAAAAAGGAAAAAGAGCTGATCGCCCAAAAAGCCCAGATTTTCAGGCAGCGCACCTGGCTACTTACTTTGGTGACAAGTTTTGTTATTTTTATTGCATTTAGTTTATTGTTTTACAATCGCTACCGCCTGAAGCAGCAACATATTCTAAATGAGGCGATTATACGAGAACAAAAATTAGGATTAAACGCTGTCATCGAGGCGCAGGAAGCCGAGCAAAGGCGCATTGCCAAAGAACTGCACGATGGCATTGCGCAGGAATTAGTCGCCACCAAACTCGGATTTGATCGCCTGGCTTTGAAAATGAAAAATATAGCGCCGGATGAAGCTGAAAATGTAATAGAATTATCAAATCTGCTAAATGAAACTTGCACCGAAGTACGTACTATTTCACATTTAATGTTGCCGCCAACCCTTGAAAAAGAAGGCTTAGTGAGTTCCTTGCAATTACTATTAGAAAACAGTTTAAAAAGATTAGACGTAGCACATGAATTTCATTATATAGATGTAAATGAACGATTTGATTCTAAAATAGAATTAACCGTGTATCGAATTGCGCAGGAATTGATTAACAATATCCTCAAGCACGCACAAGCGACACAGATTGCGATAGAGCTCCAAAAAACAGATAATAATCTGGTTTTCAAGGTAGAAGACGATGGAAAAGGCTATAATTTTGAGGAAGCGCGGCGCAAAGGAAGTCTGGGGCTGTTGAACATTTTGAGCAGGGTGAGCAATCTGGGCGGTACGTTTATCGCAGAACCAAAGGCACAGCGTGGCACGGTTTCGCTGGTACAAATTCCTTTATGAGATGAGCTTGTGTTGCATGGCAAAGCGCACAAGCGCAGCCACGTTGGGCAAATCTAATTTTTGTAAAATATTATTTCGGTGGGTGTCAACGGTGCGGGGAGAGATGAACAACTTTTCGCCAATTTCTGTGCTAGAAAGCCCCTCTGCGACAAGTTTTACAATCTCAATCTCACGCTCGGTAAGCCCTGTCAATGCTGGATTTGTTTGTGTTTGCGATAGCAAAAGCATGGTCACTTCACTTGAAAAATAAGTCTGTCCGCTTGCTACTTTTTGAATCGCTTCCTGCAATTCCGCAGTTGAAGTATTTTTGAATAAAAAACCGCGCGCACCATTCGCCACGCTTTGTTTCACTATTTCCGCTTCATTCCGCATAGTGAGCATAATAACTTTAGTATCAGGAAATTGCGATTGGATTTTGCCGCAAGCTTCGATTCCTCCCATGCCGGGCATTTCTACATCAAGTAATATTACATCCGCTGAAAAATTTTGTAATAAATCCAACAATTCCAAGCCATTAGCAACATCGCCGACCACTCTTATTCCTGGAATTTCTTCGAGCAATGCCCGAAAACCCTTTCGTACCAAGTGATGGTCATCGGCAATGATTACTTTAATGTTTGTTTCCAATTTTTAACGATATAAATGATTGCTTTGCGATATTTTATAATCTTTTTTGTAAAACTAAGATACTTGACAGATTTTACCTTTACGACAAGAAAAAATTTTTAAAAAACTTACTCTTTTCGCTTAGTGTTATGGAACGTCTTCATAAATTTTGTTAAGGAAAATGAGCTTTTTTATTCAGTAAATACTTAAAAATGAGTATTTTAAACAATAACTCTTCCTTGCAAGCGTTGTATCAACAATTATTAACACCAAAAACCATTACATCATGGCAAAACAAACCGCCAGCGCAGTCGCACCTGCTCCCTACAAGTTTCAGTACGCCGTAAAGTTTATTTGCACTTCCGACATTCCGGGCACTTCACAACAGTCACCTGGACTACTACCTGGAAATTATCAGACCGCTGTGAATATTCACAATCCGAACAAGACAAGCGCGAAAATCCGAAAGAAATTGGCGATGCCAGGTCAAATTTCAAAATGGCTAGAAAGTGGCTTGAAGTATGACGAAGTAGAACAAGTGAGTTGCCCGGATGTGGATAAATTTGAGCTGCGACTCATTCACGGTTTTGAGGGGTTTTTAGTAATTGAAAGCTCGCATAGCCTGGATGTTGTGGCAGTTTATACCGCTGCACCTACCAATGGACAAGTGTCTAGTTTAGATGTGGAGCACATTCCAGAACGGCGCATTTGATGATCGCAGCAGCGTCATCCTGAATTTTTTTTTTAAAGCGTACAATTTGGGATGACGCTTGTAGCTGCACTTGTTTTTGACGAAAGTCAGGATACCGCCATTCATCTAATAATGCCCTCTTTTCATCGAGGAATGTTTGGGTTTGATTCGGGTTCTGCGTAATTTCATACCGTTATTTTATCATTCTCAAAAAAAAAATCTGAAACATGTTGAAAAAGACTTTTTTGTTAATGGCGGTATTGGTTTGTGCGATGGCTGCTCACGCGCAAACTGCAGATGAAATTTTGACAAAATACTTTGAAAATACGGGAGGCATGGAGAAATGGAAAGCCCTGAAATCTACTACGATGGAAGGCACAATGGCTATGCAAGGCTTGGAATTTCCAGGTACGATCCGTGCAATGGCACCTAAAAAGCAGCGCGTGGATGTGAATGTGCAAGGGCAAAGCATTGTACAGGCTTATGATGGTGAAACCGCTTGGTGGATCAATCCATTCGGTGGTAGTACTGAAGCTCAAAAAATGCCGGAAGAAATGGCAGAAGAAATGGTGAATCAGGAGTTTGAAAGTGAGTTCATCGATTATAAAACCAAAGGGCACACCGTAACGCTGGAAGGCAAAGAAACGGTAGAAGGTACGGAAACTTTTAAACTCAAGCTAGCCAAGAAAAATGGCGATGTAGAGTTTCACTACTTCGATACGGAAAACTACGTGCCGATTATGGTTCAAACGGCAGTAAAAACAGGTGCTGCTAAAGGACAGATGGTTGCAACTTACCTGAGCGATTATCAGGAAGTGGACGGCATGACTTTCCCATTTTTTCTGGAAACCAAGATGGCTGGACAATCCGTTCAGAAGATAACCATCAAGTCTATCAAGACCAACGAAACATTTGAGGATACGTTGTTTGCTTTTCCAAAGAAGTAAATCACTAATTGTTTAGAAAAAGAATTGGGGTGTCATCTTGTTGTAAGGTGACACCCTTATTGCAAGCTTAAAATCTATTACAATGAGAATAAACCCTGTACTTTTCCTTATACTGGCCAGCTTTTCTGTACATGCTCAAATAAGCACCACCAAAGCGCTTTTTGGATCGATGCGGGCGCGTCAAATTGGTCCGGCTGTAATGAGTGGTCGCATTAGCAGTATTGATGCGGAATTAAAAAATCCTGAAGTCATTTATGTCGGTTCTGCCGGGGGCGGCGTTTGGAAATCGAATAGCGGAGGTTCTGTATTCACGCCCATTTTTGAAGACCATTGTCAGGTAATCGGAAAAGTAACGATTGACCAAAATAACCCCAAAACCGTATGGGTTGGAACGGGAGAACCCTGGGTGCGCAATAGCGTATCGCCTGGAGATGGCATTTATAAAACCTTGGATGGCGGCACTACCTGGATGCACATGGGTTTGAAAAACAGTGAACGCATTGCGGACATCATCGTGCACCCTACTAATTCTGATATTGTTTACGTGGCAGCGTTGGGCGCTTTGTGGAATGGCAGTGCGGAACGCGGCGTTTTCAAAACAACAGATGGCGGTAAAACCTGGAATAAAATATTGTACATCGACGAAAATACCGGCGCAGCGGATTTGGACATTGATCGTAAAAATCCCGATGTGCTCTACGCAGCCATGTGGGGCTTCCGGCGTCTGCCCTGGACATTTGATTCTGGCTTCGGCGGTAAAAGTGGTTTGTACAAAACAACCGACGGCGGCAAAACCTGGAATACTATTCACAACGGCTTGCCTAATGAAACGCTGGGCAGAATGGCAGTCGCCGTAGCACCCTCCAACAATAATATTGTTTACCTTTCTGTAGAATGCAAAAGCAAGGATAAAAAAGGCTTGTACCTCTCGACTGATGCCGGTGCCAATTGGAAAAAAGTAAGCAATGAGCAAGGTACCACCATCCGCCCATTTTATTTTTCGCATCTGGTGGTTGATCCCAAAAATGATAGCATTGTCATGAAAGCGGGTTTATCGCTGATTATCAGTGAAGACCGGGGCGACCGTTTTCGTTCGATGGATGGCACGGTGCACTCCGATGTGCACACCATGTGGATAGACCCGAACAACACTAAGCACGTAATTATCGGTACAGATGGTGGGGTATATGAATCTTTTGACCGAGGTTATACTTTTAAAATGTTTATGAACCTGCCCCTCTCCCAGTTTTACCACGTCAGCGTGGACAATGAGGTTCCGTACAATGTTTATGGGGGTTTGCAGGACAATGGCTCCTGGTACGCACCCTCGCGCAAGGCGGGCGGCATCACCAATGGCGATTGGCAATCCACCTTTGGCGGCGATGGATTCTGGTCCTTCCGCCACCCTACTGATGCCGATGTCGTTTATGCAGAATATCAAGGTGGAAATATTGTCAGATACAATAAAAAAAGCGGCACTGCCAAAGAAATTCGCCCTTTCCCGGCGGCGGATGAATCAAAATATCGTTTCAACTGGAACACCCCGATTCAATTGAGTCCGAATAATCCGAATCGCATGTATTTTGGTTCGCAATATTTGTTTATGTCGGAAGACAAAGGTGAATCCTGGAAGCGCATTTCACCGGATTTAACCACCAACGATCTTAATAAACAAAAGCAAAAAGAATCGGGTGGCTTGTCTATTGACAATTCTTCTGCCGAAAATCATTGCACGATTTATTACATCGCCGAATCTTATAAAGATGGCAATACCGTTTGGGTCGGCACCGACGATGGCAATGTGCAGGTCAGTACAAATGCCGGTCAATCCTGGACAAACGTAGTTGCCAATGTGCCCGGTTTGCCCAAAAACACTTGGGTTTCCTTTATCGAACCCAGCCATTTTGATAAAAATACGGCTTACGTCACTTTTGACGGGCATCGCACGGGCGATACCAAGCCTTACATTTTTAAAACCACCGACCTCGGCAAAACCTGGACGAGCATTGCTACGCCTCAGATTGAAAGCTATGTTTTTAGCATCCGGGAGGATTTGGTGAATCCGAATCTGCTGTTCCTTGGCACGGAGGTTGGTCTGTACATTTCCGTGGATGGCGGCACGAGTTGGGCGCGTTTTGACAACAATATGCCCAAAGTAGCCGTACACGATATGGTGATCCATCCGCGCGACCACGCGCTGGTGATGGCAACGCATGGGCGTGGCGTGATTATTCTGGACGACATTACCCCCTTGCGCCAATTGAGCAAAGAGGTGTTGGGCAAAACCGTTCAGTTCCTGGAAACGCGTCCGACGCTATTGCGCGATCCTGGTGCAGGTGGTTCCAGCTTTGGCGGCTCCGGCAATTTTGTTGCACCCAACCCGAACAGCTCGGCGCAGATTGTCTATTACATGAGCAAGCGGCATACTTTTGGTAAAATGTATGTGGAAGTCTGGAAAGACGGCAAACTGCTGAAAACCTTGCCCGCCGGGAAGAGCGCGGGTATCAATATTGTAGAAATGCCGACCGCGATGAAAAAGCCAAAAGCAGCACCGACCAACAATCGCCAGGCATTGTTCGGCTCCTTATTTGGTCCTAATTTTCAGGCTGGTAAATATGATGTAAAACTTATCAAAGGCAATGATACTTTTGAAACGAGCTTTACATTGGCAAATGATCCTCAATCTATTTTTCCCGATGCCGAACGCAGTACGCAGCGCGATTGGACCATGCGTTTGTACAATTTGACCGAAAAATTGGCATACATCTATGGCACTTACAATGAGGTAGAAACCCAAGCCAAAGCAATCGCTGCGCCGAAAGGCAAGCTCAAAGATGCCCTCGACAAGCTGGTGAAAAAAGTGCAGACCTCAAAGGATACGCTGGTGGCACTAGGCGGCGACGGTTATGTGGACGAAGGCGAGCAAATTGCCGAGCGTGTATCCGATACTTACCGGCAAGTGAGTAGCTATTCGGGTCGCCCGACCGACTCGCAAATGAAGCGGACGGTGTTGTTAGAACAGGAAATCGAGAAAATCGAAATGGGTTTTAAAGCATTGTTAGACAAAGACTTAGCGCTGTTAAATAAGGCATTGGCAGCCGCTAAATTATCGCCGATTACCTACAAAACCATGGAAGTATTCCTCACAGAAGGCGAAGACGGAACGAGCGGCAGCAGCGGCTCAGAATATTATCATTATATCATAACGCATAGTTCAATGAGTAGTAATCCTTTCGGAATGAGCAAGTTGCGATAATGATATTTTTAGAAATGTTATAATAAATCCCTGACGAGCATTGAATCATTCGTCAGGGATTTTATAATTAAAAAAATATTTGATATTTCAAATTAAGTAATCGAGCATATTTAATTTATACAATTTTTTTTGTAAAATTTTGATTATCAGGTTTATGGTCTTTCGACCGTTGACTGTTGAACTGCTCGACTACTTACTCCAGTACCG
>CAZFBN010000194.1:0-8491 GCA_964517145.1 uncultured Saprospiraceae bacterium | reverse complement strand
ACATCACTTTTTCTTCATATTAAACTTTTTTATTAATTTTAAACAAGTTCAATGTCTTGTTTTAAAAGTTGTCTGTTACAATTGCCACCAAAATTAACAGAATTGTGTCTCCCCATCCTTTACGCTGTCGAAAAATTTTTAGTATTTAATTGGCTGAATGATAACGGCAAGTCTAAGGATAGCCCAGCTCGTGTCGTACATCAAGCGCATCAAAAAAATCATGGTTGCAGCGCTACTCACGGTCATTGACCAGGCGTTATTTGCACCGTACTCTTCTTCGCCATCCGTCTCAAAATGAGTCCGGCAACTAAACCGCGCAAGCCGCCCACTAGTAAGTTGGTGCTAATCCCCGAAAGCGCAACACCAATCGTGATTAGATTCTTAGTGGCAAGCTCACCCAACTCAATCCCAATTACAATAAATGTAAAAACAATAGAACCTGTTATGAAGTCACTACGCATTGAGGTTTTTCCCTTTAGACTTAAAATATATGCTATTACAATGCCCCAACTTATACCTGCTGCTATGATTCCAACAATATTAGGAGGATCCTTGAAAAGTCCTTCATAATGTGTTGTATTTGACTGGACATACCCACTCCATGCGCCATAAATCAGCGCACTTGGAAAAAAGCAAACAATGCCGGTAATAATACCTGCAACTAAGATTCTTGTTACCATATTAGAATATTTTAAAATTTTTTCTGGTAGTTCTACAGTGACAAGTGAAACCTATTTTCTTTGCTAAAGCATTCAGCTTCTTACTCTTGACGAATGGTTTGACATATCCCATAACCAATCTATGTTAATAGTATATTGTCATTAGTTGTCCAAATTATCCAGCCCAATTACTGCCAACCTTTATATTACTTCATTATCCCCATATTTTCCTTATCTCCCACCAAAATTAACAAAATTGCGCTTCCCCATCCTTTACGCTGTCGAAAATTTGTGCCAAGGTATCCGCCACTTTGTCTGAACTATGATTTTGCCATAGGCATCCCTTCGGGGATTTGATTTTTGTGATAGCCCGGCTCGGGTCGTACATTACACGTTATGTGCATGGTTGGGCGAGTTTTTTTATTCCTTTATTCCTTTTTCCGCATTGAATAGATGAATGACAATGGGTCTAAGCAAGGTTTCCAGTTTCTTTTTGTTGTTGGCTATCCAATCGTCTATCTCTGGTTTTTGAGTCGCTACATTAATCTTGATTTCTTCCCCTTTCTTCAAGCGCTCGCTATATTCTTCCGCTCTTTTCGCTTTTTCTTCCCACGATAGTTGAACAATCCCACCAGTCATCACTAATTCATCTATTTCCTCATCATATTCTATTTCATTATCATCATAATAAATATTTTGCTCTGGTATGATGATTCCACCTCTTGACAATACCATCGCATCCCGCACATTTACCTGCTGGATGGTACTGTCATCCAAGACGACTCCTTTCAAATTGCCACCGCTATTGACCCTTTCGACCGCTTCTTTAACCGTTAGAATTTCCATCACCTTGGTTTTTAAATTTTTCTTCCATATAAAGATTTCTTTCGTCTTTGCTAGCCTGTCGGGCTGATATAAGCCGTACAACCAGCCCTCTAATCGTATAAACAACTAAAAGGATAAATTTAGTTGCACTCTTACCTATCCTGATAATGCGATATTCACCGTTTCGACTCGCCTCCAACTCAATTGCGCTTGGGTCGTCAAATACGGTCTTCGCTTCCTCAAAATTCACTTTGTGCTTTTTTGTGTTCCTTCGATTTTTATCCTCGTCCCATTCAAATTCAGGCATGATATTTTCCTATTAATTATCATTCATCTATTAGGATTGTCTTTTTATTCGATTTCGCACAAGGGTTGTATTCCCACAATATTTCGCATCTATTCCTCATACACTATCAAAATTAATAAAAATTACCCCTTCCCCTCCCTCCACGCTGTCGAAAATTTGTGCCAAGTTATCCTACACTTTGTCCGAACTATGATTGATTTGATTTTTATTATAATTGTGATCGTAGCAAATCATATTCATCACACAAATCATACCCATCACCGTTCAGACAACTTCCCAAATATAGGGTATATGCAAAATTACGGTGGCATACACGTTATCTGCCGCAAGTAGGAGTAGATGCGTTATGCTTAATCTTTATTCGTTTGATTGATTTTCAATTATTTGCGCTACTTCGGCTTCCGTCAACTGTGTAATTTCTGCTATTATACCGAGCGGTATCCCTTTTTTATTCATTGCTACAATGTACTCGTTTCGTTTGCGTTCTTCTGCTTTTTCAACTCGTCCTCTTTCATCCTGTTCTCTTATGCCCGCATAGATGTACGCATCATATTCTTCTCTAGTCCAATTATGCTGTGCTGCTTCTTCATAAGCCTCTTTCAATCCTTCATCATCTATATTTTCGGGCATGACTTCCAATTCATCCGCGTTTTTAATGAAGAAAACCCACTTATCTATTATATTTTTTAATTCATTTACTTTTTTATTGAATTTTGGAAGTTCAATGAATCGAAACTTCATATCTTTAAAAACACACTCGCCCGTTTCTTCATCCACTATCAAATGCGAGGAAAGGTAGTTTTTACCCGAAAAGTATTTGAAATCCAAAACGCCTATGAAGTAAACAGGGCGAAGTTTAGGGTATTCTTCTCCAATATTTATCTGCCCAGCGTAGTCTTTGGAAGTGTAATACAACACACGCTTATCAAAACCTGCGGGTTCTGCAACTTGCATTTCGACGATGAAAGTCAAACCTTTCTCGTCCGTCACCCGGACATCAATGATGGAAGATTTCTCACCCGCAATGCGCGGCAATTGAAAAGGATTGAGTAAAGTCACTTCTTTTACTCGGTCTTGACCTTCCAAGCCCAAAACAGCATTGAGAAACGAAATCAAAATGACTTTTTTCTGCTCATTGCCGAATATCTTGCGAAATGCAACATCGTTTTTTACATCTACGAATTTCATGATTTTAATTTGGCTCTTTGTACAAAGATACCACAATTGGCGCAAGGAGCAAGGGAGAAGCTTATTGGAAAAGTCAAAATGAAACGATTTTCAATTACAGGAGTACTCCACGCACTATTCCCGTTTTTTTTGCACCTTTCCCTCCTGCAAGCTGGTAGATAACGCAAGGGTAAGTGATTGAACGGGTCGGGGTAAGTTAAAGAACCTAAAGAGGTAAGATAAAGAACCTATCGGGGTTCTAGGTTTAACCTATAAAGGTTCAATAAAGAACCTATGAGGGTTCAATAGATAACCTATACAGGTTCTTGGTTCATGCTATTAGAGTTCTTGGTTCAACCTATATAGGTTCAAAGAAGATGCTATAGAGGTTCTTGCCTCATGCTATGGAGGTTCAAGGTTCAACCTATAAAGGTTCAACAAAGAACCTATGAGGGTTCAATGGATAACCTATACAGGTTCTTAGTTCATGCTATTAGGGTTCTTGGTTCAACCTATATAGGTTCTTCATGTTACCTAAAAGGTTAAAAAGGAGCAATCGGAGTGCGGTGCGCGCTTGTGGGAAATGAAGAAATCGGAGGGTATTTTACTGATAATCAAAATCTTATATTCGGGTTTGTCTGTAATTCCGGCTCGTATCGGGCATCAAGTGCATCAACTAAAATACTATGGATTTAAAATCCATAGGTTTGATTAGCACTGAAAGTGCAAACGGCGGCTTCGCCAACCATTTTTCTATTGCGCTCATTACATTCAAAAGTGAGTAGCAAATAAATTCTTGCCCTAAAGGGCATAGTTTCAACTAGCGTACTTAAAAAATAAATCACGGCTCAGACAGCTTCCACTTCGTCTGAACCGTGATTTATTTGATGATTATGATTTTTCTGATTACTGAAGCTAATATAATGATGTGTGCGGTACTTGCTTACTTCTGTTCTAATTGAGCTTTTATACTATCCGCATCAACGACTTCCCACTGGTCTGTTATCTTGCCATCTTTAAGCCGATAGAAAAACATTTATTTATACCGAACTTTCTTTCGGGCGGCTGGAAGTCCAAACATATCGCTCCTGGCGATTTCTTCGTTCAATTCGCCTTTAGCGAAGGGATACGCTTGATGTGCATTTATTATCAGTGCTTTCTTCATGGCTTAGTTTTAAAATCCACTAAACATACCGTTGGTATTAGCTAATCCTTCAGTTGGAATGGGCTGTACAACATCCCAATGCTCTACGATTTTTCCGTTTTCCACGCGGAATAAATCATAAAAAGCATTATTTGTTTGGTTCCAAAAGCCTTTGCTCACGGTCAATACAAAATTCCCTTTGCCCAGCACTTTGTGGATTTTAGTATATTTATACATATTGTTTTGTGCAGTAAGCGTTTGCACCGCTTCCACGATGCCGGCAAATCCGTCTTTGATGGTAGGAGTATGCTGATGGTAACTTTCGGTATTGATATATTCAGTGATTTTGCTTGGATTCTTCCCCATTAATACATCTTCTACCAAACCTCTGGCAAGCGCTTTATTAGCCTCAGTTTTGTCTAAATCTTCAACAGTTGTTGGTCCATCGGTTTGGGTTCTTCCGTTAGCTGTTTCTTTCACTAAAACGGTCATTGCATCCCAATGCTCGGCTACTTTTCCGTTTTCATCCACACGAAGAATATCAAATGCCACCATTTCATCGGCGCCAAAAGGTTTGGCGTTATGCCAGTGTTATGCAAAAACACATAGTTTCTATCTTGAAACATGCGCACGTTTTCGGCATGGGTTCCATATTCTTTTAGAACAGGTAGCAACCCGATGAACGGTTCTAATCCTGTTGGAACAAATGGATTGTGCTGAATGTAATCAACATTGGCAAACCTGCGAATAGTTTCAGCGTCTTGTTTGGCAACAGCACCTAAGAAGATACTTACGATTTCTTTGTTGTTCATTGTGACGACTTTTGATTGATTGACCCCACTTATTGATTGTTTTTTGGTCGTACTACAGGAAGCGAGAATACCTGATAGCAGAAACACAATGATGACATTTCGTGTCATATGGATTAACTTTTTTCCGAGCAAGCGGAATTGCTTGCATTTCGCCAGCAAAGACACAGTAATGCTTTTAATTTGCAAGCAATTTTTAAAATAAATTTCATTTTGCAAGTAAAAATTTTTTCCCTATCTTAGCAGGTCAAAAAGGACAAAAAACATGGGGACCAAATTTAGATGTAATTGCCCGTTTACCTCTGCTCTTGATATTTTAGGAGATAAGTGGATGTTGGTTATCATAAAGCAAATGTTAATTGAAGGCAAAGAAACCTTCAAAGACTTTACGGAAAGTGAAGAGGCCATCGCTACCAATATTCTTTCAGCCAAACTCAAATTGCTGGAGGCGGCGGGAATCATCATCAAAACACAACGTCCAGATAATAAAAAGACCAATCTTTATTTTTTGACCGATAAGGGCTTGGCTTTGACACCTATACTTGTAGAACTTGCGACTTGGAGTGATAGTTACCTTAGGGACATGCATCCAACCATTGTAAATGGAAAAGAAATGGAATTTCTAAGGAATGACAAAGCCACTTTTGCGCGTATATTGGAGGAAAAATACAGGGAAAAACTGGCTACAACAATATATGTGCGATAATGCTCCCTAAACGGTTGCACTATGCATATACTAACCGTTTTTCAAGATACCTCGCTGCGCTCGGCATTTTGGACAACGGCAGCAATTATTCTAAACATTCTACCAAATATAAAATGAGATCAAAAAAATAAAATTACTTATGATCGAGAACTTGAAAGTAAAAAACCGACTTACGCGACAACATACACAGGAATATCGCAAGAGTTTTGCACTCAACCGAAATGCAGCTGGTTTTAGTAAGGAAATGAAGGAATTTGTTTATACGCTTGTTTGCGACCATATGGAAGGTCCCTTTGTTTATGATATTGACGATAATGAATATATTGATCTTACGATGGGATTC
Source organism: uncultured Saprospiraceae bacterium (assembly GCA_964517145.1). Classification (GTDB taxonomy): domain Bacteria; phylum Bacteroidota; class Bacteroidia; order Chitinophagales; family Saprospiraceae; genus JADJNW01. The sequence continues at coordinate 2,531 of CAZFBN010000194.1, read as the reverse complement.
GGGTCCATTTTATTTGGACACAATTATCTTCCGGTTCGCAAAGCAATTGAAGCGCAATTGACAAAAAGTTGGTCCGTAGGTCCTATTTCCCCACTGGCGGGCGTCCTTTCAAAAGAAATCTCAAAAGCTACCGGTGTCGAGCGCGTTGCATTTTTCAATTCAGGAACCGAGGCGGTTATGGTGGCATTGCGCATTGCAAAAACTATTACAAAAAAAAAGTACATCGTCTTTTTCAAAGGATGAACTTGTTTAAAATTGACGATTTTATTTAATATGACAGAGGCAATTCGACGCTACATTCTCTTATTCAAGAGTAGATTGTTGAATCTTCCAAAATACGAGAACGTAGGAGCTTAGTTTGAAAAGATATTACGATTTTTCATTAATTTTAAACAAGCTCGATCTTATCATGGTACATTTGATGCGCTTCTTTCGTTAAAAAATGACCCGATCACCTATCTTGCAAAGGAAATTGTTCCGGGCATTACCCAATCAATGCTCAATGAGTCTTATCTGCTTGAATATGGATCCGAAGAATCTTTAGATTTTATAAAAAAACATAGCGATGAGATTGCAGCAGTATTGATCGAGCCTGTCCAAAGTCGAAATCCCGGATTTCAACCTCATGCGTATTTACATGAACTCAGAAAAATAACAGAAGAGTATAATATAGCATTTATTTTTGACGAGATCATTACTGGTTTCAGAATTGGTATTGGCGGTAGCCAGAAACATTTTAGTGTAACGGCCGATATAGTGACTTATGGAAAGGTAATTGGTGGTGGGTTACCAATTGGGGTAGTTGGAGGGAAGGCTAAATTTCTTGACGCAACAGATGGCGGCTTTTGGCAATATGGCGATGATTCAATTCCTTCTGTAAAATCAACTTTTGTAGCAGGCACTTTTTGTCACCATCCGCTGGCAATGGCGGCATCCCTTAAAACTCTGGAGATATTAAATCAATCAAATGGGGAAATTCTTGATTCACTAAATGAAACAACAGCTGTATTTTGTTCAAGGCTTAATGATTATTTTATTGAAAATGGCTATCCGCTTTCGGTTCATCATTTTGCATCGCTTTTTAGATTTAATACCCCGGGTAAATCAAACCTGCTGTATTATCAACTATTGTTAAACGATGTATATGTGTGGGAAGGCAGGAACTGCTTTCTTTCTCCGGCACATACCCCTGAGGTGCTTGTTACGCTGGAAGAAAAGATAAAACTAAGTTGTTTGCAATTGGAAGCGCAAGGGATTCTTAAAAGAAATCAGCAGGAATCCCATCATTTAGAAAACAGACTGATCACATGAATAAAAAATTAATATTACAGGAGGGCGAATACAGCATTTGGCGACATGAAGGTATTCCAAATGAAGCTTTGGCGTTTTTGGACCGTATTGCCTGGGGCAATGATGGAGCCGTATATGAACATAAGAATACGGAGGAACATATACGCCTGCTTCACCGTCCTACCCTGATGGCAATTAACGAGGATAATAAAATTCAGGGTACAGCTGTTTTTTGTAACACAGCAGTCTCGGCAGGAGCAGCACAGTTCAATTGTTATTATATACGTTATTTCGCATCATCAAAAGAAATAAGAGGGAAGGGTGTCATAAAAAAATATGGCATTAAGGTAATGGAATCAGTACGTGATGATGAAAAAGAAAAAACCATTTTTTTTGCCTGTGTAGAAAAAGGAAATAAAGCTTCCTATAGAACCGTGGAAAGTGCCGGATATGAAAAAATTGGGGTGATAAAAACTAACGGCTTTAGCCGCTATTTCCCAAGAGCAAATAAAAAAATGGAACAGGTCACAACCGATGTTGTGCGCAAAGAAGTGCTTGCCTTGTTGAAAAAGCAATATGAAGAATATGCTTTGGTACAATTCAATTCCATCTTTCTCGATGATAATTATTTCGTTATTCGTGAAAACGGAGAAATTGTGGCCGGATGCCAGTTTCACCGGGTACATTGGGTCATTAACAAAATGCCCGGGATGACGGGAAAGGTAGTAATGAATGTTGTACCGCTCCTACCGATTTTAAATAAACTTTTTAACCCAAAACAATTTGAGTTCCTTGCTTTTGAAGGAATATATGTCAAGCCAGGTTTTGAAAATAAATTGACAGATTTGTTTGAAGGATTGCTGGCAAAAGAGAAATTAAAATCTGGCATGTACTGGATGGGAGAAAGCTGTCCTTTGCGTAAAAGAATACTGGAAAAATGTAAAACAGGCCTTATCCATTCCTTCATTAAAGAATCTGATGCGTTTATTATGGCAGCATTTCACGATTTAAATGAAGCGGAAATCGCCGACTTAAAATCAAGACCTCTTTTTGTTTCGGGGTTTGATTATATATAAAAAATAATTTTAATGTATGAATAGCACGGAATGGCTGGAAAAAATAATGGAATTGGTAATAAGACCAACCGGAAATACACCTATTCATAACTGCATGCTTTTTTTAAAAGATATAGGGTTTCCGCACCAAAACTCAAGAAAGAATTTGTTTTAGATAATGCGGAT
>CAZFBN010000193.1:0-8544 GCA_964517145.1 uncultured Saprospiraceae bacterium | reverse complement strand
GCTTGGAGTTGTTGCAATTCATCAAGGCGTCTGCGCAGTTTTCGGCGGAGGCGATGAAGGCGTTGCTCGGTTTGGTCTTTTTCCTGCTTGATTAGCTGATTTTCTTGTAAGGTAGCAGCGTGGTGTGAGCGCCAATTGCGTTCTTTTCTGCCGAGAGCGGCGGAGAAAAAAAGGATTTCTACAAGAACCCCCATTTGTATATACACGCGCTTGCCGCCTACAGGGTCGCCCATAAAATGTAAGATGCCAACGAGTATGCTGCCAGCTAATAATGCGCTTGACCCAATCACAATATAAGAAACGCCCGGAAGCTTGGCGCGCATGATACGAGCCATAAGCCAGGCGGCAGGAAGGGTAAACATATTTTTGATAATGGTTTCTGGAGGACCCAGCAAATAGTGGTCACCGCCCGATAGGAAAAGAACAAGGAGTTGTAGGATAGCTGCAAATGTCAAAATGTAGAGGGTATAACGGGTCACTCGGAAAGCGATCGGTTCTTTATTTTTAAGTTCAAAAAAGGCAAACACAAAAAGCAGATAGCAACTCGTCAGCACGCAAAAGAAAATAAATTCGGTCTGATCAGCGAATTTTTTAAGCCACCTGTCAAACTCGCAAAAAGAGTCGTGATCCGGGAAGAGCGGATAAAAATAAACTGAAAAAGCCCGAGCAAAATACAACCAACTCATCAATAGGTAAAGGCTATAGCATAAATAATCCCGCCGCTGGTTTTGCCAAAATTGGAATATCGTAAAAAGCAAAAGGAAAAGAACAATATGCAGGAAGCCATTTTGGAATGGGATGAAGTAATCATCCAAATGAAAGGTTTTGGTATATTGTAATTGATAAACGACTTCAATGCTGGGCTTTTCGGGTAATTTATTGCAGCCTAATAGGCACAGTGTGGCTAATGACGCTGCCAGAATTACTTGGGCTTTATGGATTTGGGTTGTCATAGCGATTGGGGGTTAGTATGCTCAGGTATATGACAAACAAATGTAAAGGTTTTATTCCAAGGTTTTATTTACAACAAATTGATTACAAAAATTTTAGAATGGGCAACATGATACACATCCGGTTTTCGATACTGCTTTTTTACAATGTTTTGAGTCGCTGCCCTATTTAAACTAACGTTGAATCAAAGCCGCGTACATTTTTCCCTGATAACGAGAAGGCGCTTCGCCTAATTTTTCTACAGAAAGAAAGCCATTTGAAATGAAAAGTTCTTTTAATGCCTGAAAACGAATAGGATAGGGTACCCAGGGATTGGCATTACTCGTTTCGTATTCGACAATTATAAAACAACCGTTTTCGTGTAAATATCCACTCAATTTATTTATTAAAGCTACCTTATCTTTTACATAATGTAAAACATTTGCCATTAAAATGCCATCTATGTTGTCCAATGCCAAATCGTTTTTAACGAAATCAGCCTGGTGGGTTTTGATGGAAATGTTTCCATGATATGTTGGGATGTGCCGCAGGGCGTTTTGATCTTGATCTATCGCAGTAATAAAGCTTTGAGACGGTAACAATTCAGCCAATGCTTGTGTAAAGGTGCCCGTGCCGCAGCCAAGATCCGCCCAGGTTTGAGGGGAGGGGCGTGTTGTAAAAAAATCGGATGTCAAAAGCGAAACGGCTTGGGAAATTTGCATGTAAGAATTTGGTTTTGAATGATGCATTATTTACTGCACTAATTTTTGAAAAGCAATTTTATCACCTTGCTTAATATTCTGTTTTTCTGCAAACCCTGCGTTGACTTCTACCACATACAAAGCTGGCGCATCGGAAGTGATTTGACTGAGCGATTGTGGTTTGGTATTGGCGCGGATGCGCACGATTTCCATTTGGTCATTTACATAAATTATATCAAGCGGGATGTACGTATTTCGCATCCAAAACGCTTGTTCTTCCTGTGCTGCCATGATGAACAACATGCCTTGGTTGTCTTCCATCGAGCGGCGCCACATGAGTCCTTGCTTTTGCGACATTTCGTCGTCAGCGATTTCTATATCAATTGCTGCCAGGGTTTTGCCCGTTGCAGCGCTCAAAAACTGCAATTCGCCTTCTTTACGAAATCGAGGACCGTTTGTAGAAGTTTGATTAAAGTTTGGCATAGCTGAAAAAATAAATCCGACTATAAAAAGAAGAATAATAATCGGTACCACCCATACCGCCCAACGGCGGGTGGGCAATGAATTGGATTTTTTACTTTTTGAAGAAGCGGCACCTTTTCTAACTTGCTGTTTAGCCATACCGTAGCGGTTTTTACAAAAAGAAAAAGAAATGGCTCCCTGGTGAAGTCAAGGGAGCCATTCAAAGAACAACTTAACAATTATATCGGTTTGGCTTAGTAGCCAGGATTCTGTGCAATGGTGCCACCACTGGTTTGTACTTCCCGCTCAGGCACGGGCCACAAAGCACGGAAAGGCTGGGTAATACCGACCGTTGCAATTTTGTTGTAACGGCGAAGGTCAAACCAACGGTGTCCTTCGTGTGCGAATTCAGCACGGCGCTCTTTTTCAATGGCAATCAGTAGCTCCGCTTCCGTTGCAGCCGTTGTATCAGGTAAACCTGCACGCTTGCGAATCACGTTGATGTCGGCACGCGCAGCATCGCCTTTGTTGAGTCTGGCTGCTGCTTCCGCGCGAATCAAGTACATTTCAGCTAAACGAATCAGAATCACATTGTCATCGCCTGGTACGCGGGTGTATTTAAGCGTTCTACCCACTGGATTGACAGAATAGTTGACGTCCTTGCGAATGTCGCCTGCTTCGTGTGCATCCCGAAGGTTGGTCGTTGAGTTGATTTCATTTCGACCACCTAAAGAAGTCGGATAATAAAAGAAAGCGATAGAATTGGAGGTCACGTTATCAAATTGCAATTCTAAAATTGCTTCTGAAGTATTTTTCTTCAACCAAATATCGGTGTAGCTCGCAGTAGGTACCAGCGTGTAACCACCTGTGGTAATGACATTAGCGGCAGCGGCTTCTGCGTCTGCCCATTCGCCACGGAACAAATGAACGCGCGCTTTCAAGGCCTGGGCAGCACGTTTGTTGGCACGACCTACGCCATTGTTATTTGCCATATTGGTAATGCCAAAGTTCAAATCGTCCAGGATTTGTGCCCACACTTCTGCCTCAGTATTTCTTGCCTTGGCAGCAGCATCTGCGGGGGTTAAAGTAGGCGTCAGTACAAGCGGCACGCCCAAGCCATTGCCCTTGTTGTATCCCTCTGCAGAACCGCCAAACAGCGTCAACAAATTGAAATAATGGTAAGCTCTCAAAAAGCGAGCCTCGCCAATGGCGTTATTTACATTAAAACTTGGATCGCTCACCGTTGGAGCCGCAGCGATCACGGTGTTCGCGCGGTTGATTGCAGCATACACTTGTTGCCACATGTTGGTGTGCTCCGTGTTATTCGGAAGAATGTTGCGGTTGGCAACTTGCGCGAAGCTCGGAAACGTACCCGTGTGGGTTAAATTATCAGCGTACAAATCAGGCAAAGCCCAGTAGCGCAAACCCATGTAGTTACCGCTGGTCAGCGCACTATAACAACCGATCAGAGCGGCATCTACGTCTTGTTTTGTTTTAAAACCAGCTGCACCGTCCAATGCCGATTCTGGCTGTAGCTCAATGTTGTCTTCGCAGGCTGCAAATGCACTGAGCATAAAAATGAGAACTCCTATTTTGAAAAAGCTATTTTTCATGTTCAAACTTTTGTTAAATTAAAAAAAATTAGAACCCAACGTTCAAACCAAACAATACTACACGTGCCTGTGGGAACGTCAAGAAATCGGTGCCTGGCGCGGTATTTGTTTCACCAAAGGTACTTACCTCAGGGTCGAAGCCAGAGTAATCGGTAATCGTAATCAGGTTTTGACCTGTTGCATAAACCCGGAGTTTGGACAAGCCGATTTTTTTGGTCAAGCGCTCTGGTAGCGTGTAGCCTAAAGAAATATTCTTCAAGCGCAAGTAAGAACCATCTTCCAAAAAGCGTGTAGAAATACGACGGTTGTTGTTTGGATCGCCATTGATTGCACGCGGATAACGAGTATCTTCTGTTGGGTTGCTTGCCGTCCAACGGTTGCGCACGGTAGCAAATTGACCAAACTGGCCATTCATCCCTTCTGCAAAAGAACGGGTGTTGTTCCAAATTTCATTGCCAAACTGGAATTGGAAGAAGAACGAGAAATCGAAACCAAAACCTGCTAAATTGTTGGTAATACCGCCATAAAATTCTGGGTTTGCATCACCGATGATCTTTTGGTCTGCACTTGTCACCAAGCCATCACCATTCAAATCAGCAAACATGATGTCTCCCGGACGAGTAGAAGTAGATTGATAAACCGCGCTCGAGCTGCCCGACATTTCCTTCGCTTTTGCGTTCAAGGCATCAATTTCTCCCTGGTTTTGGAAGATTTTTACAACTTCATAGCCACGGAAAGCACCCAATGGCTGTCCTTCTTCTACCCAGCTCGCAAAACCTGCTGCAAAAGGCGTACCCGCTAGTTTCAACACTTCATTTTTGAAAAATGACAAGTTGAAGCTCGTTGACCAGCTGAATTTTTCGGTTTGAATATTCGTACTAAAGATGCTGATGTCCATACCTCGGTTGCGAACAGAGCCAATGTTTTCTGTAATGTTGGCATAGCCAGAAGTGAACACCAGCGGGCGGTTCAGCAACAATTCGTTGGTTGTACCCTGGTAAGCTTCTACCGTAATGGTCAATCGGTCGTTGAACAAGCCCAGGTCTAAGCCCAAATCAATATCTTCCCGCTCTTCCCAAGTCAAATCTGGATTACCCAATTGATTCGGCGCCAAACCTGCTGTTTGATTATAATTGAAACCTACCCCGATCAAGGATAAAGATTGGAAATTACCACCTAATTCCTGATTACCTCTTACACCCCAGCTAGCACGAAGCTTTAATTCTGAGATCAAGCTATTGTCTTGCAGGAATCCTTCCTCAGAAATACGCCACGCCACTGAAACGGATGGGAACACGCCCCAGCGATTGTTGGCACCAAAACGAGAAGAACCATCGGCACGAACACTACCAGATACAAAGTATTTTTGTTGGTAATTTAAATTCAATCGAGAGAAATAACTGTTCAAGCCCCATTCGGTGCGGTTGGACGTGATATTTCGGTAAACAGAAGCTGCATTCAAGGTACGAATGGTATTGCCTGGGAAGTTATCTCCCTGCGTCAAGAATGATTCCGTATCAGTATGTTGAAAAGAAGCGCCTAACAAGGCATCAAAATTAATTTTGCCAAATGTTTTGCGATAGGTAAAATAATTTTCATTGATCCAGGTCACGTTCTGACTCAACCCTTCAAAGCCCTGACCTCTTGAGCCCGCACCAGCATTGGTGGTACTCGGGTTAAAACGAAATTCGCGGAAGGTGAGATAGTCCAAGCTGAAGGAGGTTCTAAATGCCAGGTCGTTTAAAATTTGGTACTCACCAAAAATATTCGATAAAATCCGATCATTGCGCGTTTCGTTGGTTGGCTCTCTGTAAGCAGCCACCGGGTTTTCAATAGAGTTGAACGGATCGCGTGCGTAAGTACCATCTGGATTGTAAACTGGAATGTGAGAACCCACCAAAACAGCAGTACTCAATACCCCAAAAATATTGTTATCATTGTTAATACGATTGCTAACGGCACGAGATAAAGAAGTGCTGGTTCCAACTTTGAATTTATCAGAAACGAGGTTATCCAAGTTAATCCGGGCACTGTAGCGGTCAAAACCAGAACCTTTAATGGTACCATCTTGTGTAAAATAGGACGCACCTACAAAGAATTTGGTACGATCGTTTCCGCCTGTAAACGAAAGGTCGGTGTTGGAAATAGGGGCAGAACGGAAAATTTCTTCCTGCCAATTTGTAGTTGGGAAAGTATCAGGCTGGGCATAGCGGGCAGCTAAACCAGCAGCGGCGCGTTGCTCGTTAATCAACGAAGTAAATTCTGGACCCGTCAGCGTCTCAATGGTGCGCCATGCTTCTTGCGTACCGTAGTAAGTGCTCAGGTTGACGGCTGTTTTTTGTGATTTACCGCGTTTGGTTGTAATCAATACCACCCCGTTGCTAGCGCGAGAACCATAGATGGAGGCAGCTGCGGCATCTTTCAACACTTCAATAGATTCAATATCGCTAGGGTTCAAATTTGCCAGCGGGTTGTCCTGCTGACCACCAAAACCGATCTGCGAAAGGTTGCTGTTGTTCAATGGAATTCCATCGATCACATACAGCGGCTGGTTACCGGCAGTAATCGAGGAAGGACCGCGCACGCGCACCGAAACAGACGCTCCAGGTGTACCCGATGCACTGGTCACTTGAATACCAGGCGCTTGCCCCTGCAATGCTTGATCTACGCCTGTTACCGGCAATCTGGAAATAGCATCGCTATTAACTTTGGATACAGAGCCGGTTAATTCTTTTTTAGAAGCAGTACCGTAGCCTACTACCACTACGTCTTGCAGGATAGCCGCTTCTAATTCCAATGTAATGGCATAATTGCTTTCGCCGGTCAACGGAATGATGGAAGTCGTAAAACCAGTGTAAGATACCACAATTGCGGTGCCTGATGCAGGTACATTGAGCGAAAATTCACCATTGCCATCGCTGGCAGTACCCGTACTTGTACCTTGTACCAAAACCGTGGCTCCCACAAGCGGCTCTTTGTTTGGATCGGTGATGGTACCGGTAATGGTTCGCTGCGCAAATAGTGTTGCAACACTAAATAACAACAGCGCCAAAACTAATGAGTGTTTTTTCATACTAGCAGTGTTTTTAAATAATGTTTAAAAAGTGAATATGTATTAAATTAGTTTACAAGAAGATTGCTCTCAAATTGGTAAATGGGTAAAAGAAGAAGAAACATGCCAATGAGGCAAACACCGAAAATGAATTTGAGTTCACGGAAATTTAATGTAAAGATAACAATAGTTTAAAAAAAAGCAAAGGAGCCTTTTTACGAGCAAAATAATTATAAAATTTTATTACTTTCAATTGTTTTTGGTCTATGTTATTAATTCATAACGATTTAAATACCAAGTAGCTTGATCGCATCCATCTCCAAGAGATGTTCCAAATAGGCAGACGTCAAAAAAAAATGACAAACAATTCGAGTCAAGGATTCAAAGAAGAGTTTGTTTGGAGGGCTCACGTCACAAGTTTGACAATATTTGGGAATTTGTCCGTTCTTAAAACTATTTATCTATACCATATCAACAAAGAAGCATTGCTTTTAAAGCACTGAACTTGTTTAAAATTGACGATTTTATTTAATATGACAGAGGCAATTCGACGCTACATTCTCTTATTCAAGAGTAGATTGTTGAATCTTCCAAAATACGAGAACGTAGGAGCTTAGTTTGAAAAGATATTACGATTTTTCATTAATTTTAAACAAGCTCACTATATGCTGCCTATAATCCTCCTGACATTCGTTGAAACTTCTTGCGGCTCCATACTGTTTATTTGCCAAAAGCGAAGCAATTTTGCAGTTTGAATCTTGAAAAGAGCGGACGTGGTAGCCACAAAGCAGCAAAGGATAATGACCGATAATGCAAATAATAATCTCCGCAAACAAGCGGAAGCCTTGATTCCTACCCCTTGGGGCAATTTCAGGATGATGGCTTTTTCGAATGATCCAAACGATTGGATGCCGCACGTAGCATTGGTGCACGAGCAGGTTGACCTGAGCCAGCCCACGCTCACGCGTTTGCACTCGGAGTGTTTGACCGGCGACTTGTTTCAATCCAAACGCTGCGATTGTGGTGAACAATTGTTAAAATCTCTGGATTTAATCGGTGAAAATCATGGTATTTTGGTTTACTTGCGGCAGGAGGGGCGTGGCATTGGTCTGATTAACAAGTTGAAAGCCTACAATTTACAGGATTTAGGATTGAATACGGTGGATGCCAATGTACACCTGGGTTTGAAAATTGATGCGCGGGAGTATAGCATTGCGGTTGAAATGTTGAGTCAAATTGGGGTCCAACAAGTACATTTGTTGACCAACAATCCTGAGAAAATCGAAGCGCTCGAAAATTCTCCGATTCACGTTGCCAGCCGGGTACCGTTAATTATGGCACCTAAAGAAGAAAACCTGAACTACCTGAAAACCAAACAAGAAGCCATGGGACATTTATTTAATTTGTAATTCAAGACTAGGCACTTTGGTTTATATAACATGCGGCGCGATACACGTAAATTAATAAGTGTAAAAATTAAAGATTGAGCATGTAATAATAAGTTTATTTCATTAGATTTTTGCTGTTCAAATATTCCAGGAGTGCAGATTTATATGTTGCAGAAACCTTTATTTTTCTATTGTTTATTACAAGCATATTACCTTCGATGTATTCAAGTTTATTTAAATTTACAATAAAAGAGCGATGAATACGCAAAAAATCGGGTGCTGGTAATAAAGCTTGTGCATCTTTAAAATTCATTAAAACTAAATGATATCCAGTAGTGGTATAGATTTTTAAATATTCGCGAAACCCCTCTACGTATAGTATGTCATCGTAAAAAATT
>CAZFBN010000192.1:0-8879 GCA_964517145.1 uncultured Saprospiraceae bacterium | reverse complement strand
CTCAGTTGGTAGAGCAGCTGATTTGTAATCAGCTGGTCGGGGGTTCGAGTCCCTCCGCTGGCTCGTTTACAACGAAGAAGGGAGCATTCCAGAGCGGCCAAATGGGGCAGACTGTAAATCTGCTGGTTTTCACCTTCGGTGGTTCGAATCCATCTGCTCCCACACCAAGGAATTGTTGATTAATGATTGATAATTTTTTATTGATAAAGATTCGTAAGAAATTTTTATAATAATTAGCAATTGACAATTTGCAATAAATCTGCGGAAGTAGCTCAGTTGGTAGAGCGTCAGCCTTCCAAGCTGAATGTCGCGAGTTCGAATCTCGTCTTCCGCTCTAAATGAGATTTCAAGATGTGGGAAGTTAGAGGTCAGACAAGTCAATTAGGTTTAAATCGTCTGACTTCAGTGTTCTAACATCTGACATCTACAAAGCAGGCAGTTCTATGCCAATGTAGCTCAGGGGTAGAGCACTTCCATGGTAAGGAAGGGGTCATGGGTTCAATTCCCATCTTTGGCTCTATATAATTGCGAAGATCATCGTTTTTTTAACAAAAATTCATATTAAAAATTATTACCGATGGCTAAGGGAACATTCGAAAGAACCAAGCCGCACGTAAACGTTGGCACAATTGGCCACGTGGATCATGGTAAAACCACCCTGACGGCAGCTATTACTTACGTACTCGCTCAGGAAGGTCTCGCTGAGAAAAAAGACTACGATTCTATTGATAATGCGCCGGAAGAAAAAGAAAGAGGTATTACCATCAACACTGCTCACGTGGAATATGAGACGAAAAATCGTCACTATGCACACGTGGACTGCCCAGGTCACGCAGACTATGTGAAGAACATGGTAACGGGTGCTGCTCAGATGGACGGTGCTATTCTGGTGGTGGCTGCTACGGATGGTCCGATGCCACAAACACGTGAACACATCCTGCTCGCTCGTCAGGTAGGTGTGCCAAACATCGTGGTGTTCATGAACAAGGTTGACCTTGTGGATGACCCTGAGATGTTGGAATTGGTGGAAATGGAAGTGCGCGAATTGTTGAGCACGTATGAATACGATGGCGACAATGCTGCCGTTATTCAAGGCTCTGCATTAAAAGCATTAGAAGGGGATGCAACTTACGTGGCTAAAATCCACGAGTTGATGGATGCAGTTGATACGCAGATTCCACAGCCAGAGCGTCTGGTGGATCTGCCATTCTTGATGCCGGTGGAAGACGTATTTACGATCACTGGTCGTGGTACAGTAGCTACAGGTCGTATCGAGCGTGGGGTGATCAGTGTAGGTGATCCGGTGGAAATCATCGGTATGATGAAAGATGGCGAAGGTCCGTTGAAGTCAACGATCACTGGTGTGGAAATGTTCCGCAAATTGTTGGATCGCGGCGAAGCAGGTGACAATGCCGGTTTGTTGTTGCGTGGTATTGAAAAGACGCAAATCAAGCGCGGGATGGTTATTTGTAAGCCAGGTTCCGTGAAGCCACACAAGAAATTTAAGTGTGAGGTGTACGTATTGAGCAAGGAAGAAGGTGGCCGTCACACACCATTCTTCAATGGCTACCGCCCACAGTTCTACTTCCGTACAACGGACGTAACGGGGGACGTGAAGTTGCCAGAAGGGGTAGAAATGGTGATGCCTGGTGATAACGTGACATTGGAAGTTGCGTTGTTGAACACCATCGCAATGGAAAAAGGTCTGCGTTTCGCTATTCGCGAAGGTGGTCGTACGGTAGGTGCTGGTCAGGTTACTGAAATTATCGAATAAGATATTTAGACATACAGGAACTAATTTGAAGGATTAAGCATTGAGATAATCAAACATCTCTTTGCTTAATCCTTTCTCACACACGGGAATAGCTCAACTGGTAGAGCGACGGTCTCCAAAACCGTAGGCTGCGGGTTCAAGTCCTGCTTCCCGTGCCAATTCAAATTTTATGGGAAGATTACAGTTATATTTGAAGGAGAGTTACAATGAATTGGTTCATAAAGTAACCTGGCCTACCTGGTCAAATCTGGTTGGCAGCGCAGTGGTAGTAGTTGTCACTACCCTTATTCTTACGTTGATTATCGCGTTAATGGATGCTGCGTCCAACGGTATCGTTAGTTTGATTTACGGACTTTAATTTTAAAGCAAGAAATCAATGTCGGACGAAAGTAAAATACTTACCTCGTCTCCGCCCGATCATTCGGGAGCAGGAGAGGAAAAAAAATGGTATTCGCTGCGGGTCATTAGTGGTAAAGAACGCAAAATCAAAGAACGGATTGAATTTGAAATCAAACAATCCGGCTGGGAAAGCTTTATCTCGCAGGTAATCGTTCCGACTGAAAAAATCTATAAAATTCGCAATGGTAAAAAAGTTATTTCAGAACGAAATCTTTTACCAGGTTACATTTTGATTGAAGCTTTACCTTCCAAATTGAGTGCCGAAGTGGTTCAAGCCATTGCGAATGTGCCAAATGTAATTCACTTTTTGGGCAAGAACACGCCCATTCCAATGAAAGCCAGCGAAGCGAATAAAATGCTTGGTAAGGTGGACGAATCGCAGGGCGCGGGAGAATCTTTGGCAGAGCCATTCATAGTTGGTGAAACTGTGAAAATTATAGATGGTCCTTTCAGCGAATTTGTCGGGGATATTCAAGAAGTGAACGAGGAAAAGAAAAAACTGAAAGTGATTGTAAAAATCTTTGGTCGTGGCACAGAGGTAGAATTGAACTTCATGCAGGTCGAAAAACAAGCATAGTGATTTTTTGTTGATTATTGTTGATTGATAATCAGAGGTTTAGTCATCAATAATCAATTGTCAATAAACAATCAATATTTGGTGCGAATTTTGTTGCTCTTTAGTTTGCCACTTCTCCAATCCGGCAAAAGCTTCCCTAGAGTGAACGAATAGTAGCGGCAATTTTAAAGCGAGTTAAAAATGGCAAAGGAAATAGAAACCTTTATAAAATTACAAGCAAAAGGTGGTCAAGCCAACCCTGCGCCTCCCATTGGTCCGGCGCTTGGTTCAAAAGGGGTGAACATCATGGAATTCTGTAAGCGCTTCAACGCTGCTACGCAGGATAAAATGGGCAAGCTCGTTCCGGTGGTGATTACTGTTTATAAAGACAAATCGTTTGAGTTTGTTATTAAAACAGCACCTGCTGCTACCCAATTGATGGAAGCTGCGAAGATTCAGAAAGGCTCGGCAGAACCAAACCGCAAAAAGATGGGCTCTGTAACCTGGGATCAGGTACGTGCCATTGCAGAAGACAAAATGCCGGATTTGAATGCTTTTACCATCGAGTCTGCTATGAAAATGATTGCCGGTACGGCACGTAGCATGGGCTTGAATGTAACGGGTACGCCACCTTGGGCTGGCAACCAAAATTCGGATAATTAATTTTTAGTATAATAGATTTTAGACTTTAGAATTGCTCCAATTTCAAATATTAAAGTCTAACATCCAATTTAAAAGTAGGGAGTTGCTGCTGCGGCAGTGACGTTGAACCTCAAAATCATGTTATATGTCAACAAAAGTTAGTAAAAAGCGTAAAGCCGTCAATACGAAGGTTGATCGCACTAAGCTGTACAACCTGGACGAAGCTATGACGCTTGTGAAAGAGGTAAACACGACCAAATTTGACGCTTCTGTCGATTTGCACGTGCGCCTGGGCGTAGATCCGCGTAAAGCCGACCAAGCCATTCGCGGTACGGTGAACTTGCCGCATGGTACAGGTAAAACAAAACGGGTAATGGTGCTTTGCACTCCAGACAAAGTGGAAGAAGCAGTTGCTGCAGGTGCTGATTTTGCTGGGTTAGACGATTTGATTGCTAAAGTGCAAGGTGGTTGGACGGAAGTAGATGTGGTGATCGCAATGCCACAGGTGATGGCGCAGGTTGGTAAAATTGGTCGTATCCTTGGTCCTCGTGGTTTGATGCCAAACCCTAAAACGGGCACAGTGACGCAGGATGTAGCTGCTGCTGTAAAAGAGGTAAAAGGAGGTAAAATTTCTTTCCGCGTAGATAAAGCCGGTATTATTCATGCTTCAGTAGGTCGTGTGTCGTTTACACCGGACAAACTGGTGGACAACGCCAATGAATTGCTTTCCACATTGATTAAGTTGAAACCTTCTTCTGCAAAAGGCACGTACATGAGATCAGTAACGATTGCCAGTACCATGAGTCCGGGAATCAAGGTGGATGCGAAAACTATTCATTAATGTCTCAAAATCAATAAGATAATGAACAAAGAGCAAAAGACCGCTACCATTGAGGCATTGAAAGAGAAATTTGCCGCGAGCCCGTTCTTCTATGTGGCGGATGCCTCTACAATGACGGTAGATCAGGTTAATAAATTACGCCGTCTGTTTTTTGAAAAAGGCGTAGAAATGAGGGTCGTGAAGAATACCCTTATTAAAAAAGCGCTCGAAAATGAGCCAGAAGAAAGAAATTACAATGCAATTTTTGAAGCATTGCACGGACCAACGGCAGTGCTTTTTACAGATACCGCTAATCTGCCTGCCCGCTTGATTAAAGAATTCCGTGGAGATAATGAAAGGCCAGCTGTAAAGGCGGCTTACATTGACTCAGCGGTTTACATCGGGGATGATCAACTGGACGCGTTGAGCAAATTGAAGTCGAGAGAAGAACTCATCGGCGGCTTGCTCAGTCTTTTGGGCTCTCCAGCAGCCAATTTGTTGGGCGCACTCAATTCTGGTGGTGGCAACATTATGGGCTTGCTTAAAGCAATTGAGGAAAAGCAGGGTGGCAGCGGCGAATAATTATTTATCATTGATTATTTAATATTTACTGTTGGCTATTAATAAGGTTAAATGGTAAATCAAAAATGGTCAATATAGAAACGGCTTCCAAGTTTTATCGCACTATATGTTTTAAAACATTTAGTAACTTTTAAAAAAA
The DNA here is from genome assembly GCA_964517145.1 of uncultured Saprospiraceae bacterium. Lineage (GTDB taxonomy): Bacteria > Bacteroidota > Bacteroidia > Chitinophagales > Saprospiraceae > JADJNW01. Next base: position 3,967 of record CAZFBN010000192.1, on the reverse strand, counting down.
ATTAAAATGGCAGATCTGAAAGCAATCGCGGAACAGTTGGCGAACCTTTCCATCAAAGATGTTGTTGAATTAACCAATATCATGGAGCAAGATTATGGCATTAAGCCAGCTGCGGCAGCTGTTGCAATAGCTGCTCCAGGTGCGGGTGGTGATGGTGGTGGTGCTGCTGCTCCTGCTGAAAAAACTGAATTCGACGTGATTTTGAAAGCAGCGGGTGCCAATAAATTGAACGTAGTGAAAGAGGTGAAGAATCTTTTGGGCTTAGGTTTGAAAGAAGCGAAAGACCTAGTGGATGGTGCTCCGAGCCCATTAAAGCAAGGTATTCCGAAGGAAGAAGCTGAGAACCTGAAGGCTACGCTCGAAAAAGCTGGCGCAGAAGTCGAACTCAAGTAATTTTTTTAGAAACGCTAAAAGCCTATGAAGATTTGATGACAGCTACTATCAGGCTTTTGGTAAGGAAAAAGGCTTAGTGAGTTGCTTGTCAACTGGCTAAGCCTATCGTCGTCTGGATTAGGTTTAAAAGATGCTAAGATTTTCAGGATTTTTTAAATTCAAGAAAAGAATAGAGCCGATAAGCGTTAAATTCTTGTTAAACTGAAGGCAATCAATCCTGTACATCTTTCAATCCTACGATTCTGTACAACTTTTTTACAGGTTGGCGAGTATATAATATTCTATAAAGCTAGCACTTAGGCAAACGGGGTTAGGTGCCAGCACAAAATATCTATCGCAAATGACGTCAAACGGCATGGTAATGAACGCCGAAGAAAAAAGAGTACGCTTCGGTAAGATCAAACTCCCCTCTCCGTATCCAGATTTGCTCGAAATTCAAATTAGATCTTTTCAGGAGTTTTTCCAATTGGAAACGACGCCCGAAAATCGTATTAATGAAGGACTTTACAAAGTTTTTCAGGAGAATTTCCCAATTACGGATGCGCGGAACATTTTTGTACTCGAATTTTTGGATTACTACATTGACCCGCCACGCTACACCCTTGAAGAGTGTATGCAGCGGGGATTAACGTACAGCGTACCGCTGAAGGCGAAGTTGCGTTTATCTTGTAACGATGAGGAACACGTTGATTTTCAAACAATTGTGCAGGATGTGTTTTTGGGCAATATACCCTACATGACACCAAAAGGCACCTTTGTGATCAATGGCGCTGAACGTGTGATCGTATCGCAGCTACATCGCTCTCCGGGCGTATTTTTTGGACAAACTTTCCACCCGAACGGAACGAAGATTTACTCTGCCAGAGTGATTCCTTTCAAGGGTGCTTGGATGGAATTTGCAACAGACATCAATACGGTGATGTATGCGTACATCGATCGTAAGAAGAAATTTCCGGTAACAACGTTGTTGCGTGCGATTGGGTACGATACAGATAAAGCTATCTTGGATTTATTCGACTTGGCGGATGAGGTGCCAGCTTCACGCGAATCGCTCGAAAAATCCATCGGTCGGAAACTGGCAGCCCGTGTGCTGCGCAGTTGGACGGAAGATTTTGTGGATGAAGACACGGGTGAGGTGGTGACCATTGAACGAAATGAAATCATTCTCGAACGTGACATCGTTTTAGACGAGGAAAATATTGAGGCAATCCTGACTGCGGAGGTAGAAACGGTGATTTTGCAAAAAGAAGAAATTGACCAGGATTACTCCATTATTTATAATACGCTGCAAAAAGACCCGACCAGTTCGGAAATCGAAGCGGTGACGTACATCTATCGCCAATTGCGAGGTACGGATCCACCGGATGAAGAAACGGCACGTGGTATCATTGAAAAATTGTTCTTCTCTGATAAGCGTTACAACCTCGGCGAGGTAGGGCGTTACAAAATCAATAAAAAATTGGAGTTGAATATCTCCAATGAGGTATTGGTTTTGACAAAAGAAGACATCATTGCCATTGTGACTTACCTGGTGAGCCTGATGAACCAAAAGGCGGAAGTGGATGATATTGACCACTTGAGCAATCGTCGGGTGCGTTCGGTAGGGGAGCAGTTGTATGCGCAGTTTGGTGTAGGTTTGGCGCGTATGGCGCGCACCATTCGCGAGCGGATGAATGTACGTGACAATGAGGTATTTACACCGATGGATTTGATCAACGCGCGGACTTTGTCTTCGGTGATTAATTCCTTTTTTGGTACCAGCCAGTTGTCACAATTCCTGGATCAGACGAACCCATTGTCGGAAATTACGCACAAGCGGCGTATTTCGGCACTTGGTCCTGGTGGTCTGTCGCGCGAGCGCGCGGGCTTTGAGGTGCGGGATGTGCACTATTCGCACTATGGTCGTCTTTGTACGATTGAAACGCCAGAAGGTCCGAACATTGGTTTGATTTCGACGCTTTGCGTACACGCGAAGATCAATAAAATGGGTTTTCTTGAAACACCTTACCGAAAAGTGGCAGACGGTCGGGTAGTGGTAGAAAATGAGGTGGAATATTTGTCGGCGGAGATGGAAGATTACCTGAAAATTGCGCAGGCAAACGCACCAATTGACGAGAAAGGTCATTTTGTCAACGAGCGGGTAAAATCGCGCGAACATGGCGACTTTCCTGTATTGACGCCTGAAGAATTGGAATACATGGATGTTGCACCGAACCAAATTGTGGGTGTTTCGGCAAACCTGATTCCATTCCTCGAAAACGATGATGCGAACCGCGCTTTGATGGGTTCTAACATGCAACGTCAAGCAGTACCGCTGATTCGTCCAAGCTCTCCTATTGTGGGAACCGGTTTGGAAGGTAAAGTGGCGCGTGACTCTCGCATGCTTATCAATGCAGAAGGCGATGGTGTGGTTGAGTATGTGGATGCAACGGAAATTGTAATTCGCTATGACCGTACAGAAGAGGAGCAACTGATTTCGTTTGAAGATAATCGCAAACGCTATGTATTGACGAAGTTCCTGCGTACTAACCAGGGTACTTGTATCAACCTGCGCCCTATTGTTCGGCGCGGCGAGCGAGTTAAGAAAGGACAAATTCTTTGCGACGGTTATGCGACTGAAAAAGGCGAATTGGCACTCGGTCAAAACCTGAAAGTGGCGTTTATGCCTTGGAAAGGTTACAATTTTGAGGATGCCATTGTAATTTCTGAGCGGGTAATTCGCGAGGATATTTTCTCTTCGGTGCACATTGAGCACTTTGAATTGGATGTGCGTGACACCAAGCTGGGCGAGGAAGAATTGACCAACGATATTCCAAATGTGAGCGAAGACGCCACCAAAGATTTGGATGAGAATGGCATTATCCGCGTAGGTGCCTGGGTGAAAGAAGGCGATATTCTGATTGGAAAGATTACACCAAAAGGTGAATCCGATCCGACGCCGGAAGAAAAACTCTTGCGTGCCATTTTCGGGGATAAAGCGGGCGACGTGAAGGATGCTTCTTTGAAAGCGCCCCCTTCTACAAGCGGTATCGTGATTGACAAACAATTGTTTGCGCGGGCGAAGAAGGATAAATTGCAAAAAGGTCAGGAAAAGGATGTGTTGGACAAGTTGGATGACCAGCACAAAGTAGCCGTGAACCAGTTGCAGACTGTGTTGATTGACAAGCTTTTAACGCTGGTGAAAGGCAAAATTTCACAGGGTGTGAAGAGCATCTACGGCGACCCGATGATTCCGAAAGGAACGCAGTTTACGCAAGAGTTATTGCGCGAAATAGATTACACCACGATTGATTACAGCAACTGGACGAACGAACCTAAAACGAATGAATTGATTGCGAGATTGTTGCACAATTACAGCATCAAACTCAACGAAGAAGTCGGTCGTTACAAGCGCGAGAAATTCAACATCAGTATCGGGGATGAGCTTCCTGCGGGCGTGTTGAAACTGGCAAAAGTGTATATGGCGAAAAAGCGCAAGCTACAGGTGGGTGACAAACTCGCAGGTCGCCACGGTAACAAAGGGATTGTATCCAGAATTGTACGGATTGAAGACATGCCATTCTTATCGGATGGT
>CAZFBN010000191.1:0-8882 GCA_964517145.1 uncultured Saprospiraceae bacterium | reverse complement strand
TAATTTTTAATAACTTTAAATCATAACTCATGGCAAACCAAAGTGATTACATGAAAAATCGCCTTCTCCAAAAAAATCAAGATAAGGTGAATAATGCCAGGCGCGTTTTATATGGCGTTGCCATTTATGCTGTATTATCCGGCATTTTAATTTTTATAATAAGAGATGCCGGATTTCGGGGTGTTATTAATGTTTTATTTGGCGCTTTTTATTTTGTGTTAGCTTTTACAAGTGACAAAAAGCCAATTAATTTATTTTGGATTGGTTTTATTATATCATTGATTATGGCATTATTTAGCTTGCTAGCATTCGCTATTTTTCCAACATTTATTTTTTCTATGTCGGCATATTTTGTTTACATTGGCATAGATGGTGCAAAACATATGGCTGCTCAAGCGCCTGCTGTGCTTGAAGATGTGAATGTTCTTGATGCTAACCTTTGGAATGACGAAAAAAAAGTTTAATATAAAGCGAATATGAAAATTCAGATGTAATGGTATAAATTAAAATGACAAAATAGCTTCTTCTAATATTTATTACATTACAAAAAAGCATATAACAATAGCATTGGTGCACAGCGTTGGCAAAGAAAACCGATGATTTTTTGGAGTGTTCGTGTTGTGCGCCTCTGCTTTAATTTGTTATTTCTTTAACTTGTATATCGTTGATTGCCTGTAAAATGGATACAGGAATAAAATCTTCCTTCTTAATAACTGCCCAGCAATCGCAAATCTCCCATTACAACATGACTTTTATCAATCAAAAGTTCGCGTAAATACTATATAAATTGCCCATTAGAAAAATCAAATCAATTATGAAAAATACAATCCTGTTGTTGCTGCTAACGTTGGGCGCTAGCCTGCTTTCAGCACAAACGATTCTGTCTCCCAATGGAAAATTGTCACTCACGTTTGCTTTAACCAGCAATGGAGCACCTACTTACAGCCTTACTTTGGATAATAAAGCGGTGATACAAACCAGTAAAATGGGCTTAGAATTGAAAGAAGCGCCTGCTTTTACGAATGGATTCAGTGTGGTAAAAATAGATTCTACGCTGGTGAATGATAGCTGGGAGCCGGTTTGGGGTGAACTGAAAACGATTCGTAATCACTATCGGGAATTAGCTGTCACCCTTCAGCAATCGGCAGTGAATAACCGCCAGATCGTCCTTCGCTTCCGTGTGTTCAATGATGGCTTGGGCTTTCGCTACGAATTTCCGAGACAAGATGCCTTGGGTTATTTCATCGTGACGAATGAAAATACCGAATTTCAGCTGACCGGCGATCACAAAGCATTCTGGATTCCAGGCGATTATGATACGAATGAATACGCTTACTCGACGACTAAGCTCAGTGAAGTCAATGCTTTTCGCGGTCGCAATGCGAGTGAAATCAGTACGCGTACCATCATTTCGGACAATGCCGTGCAAACGCCTTTGATGCTCAAGAGCAGCGATGGCTTGTATATCAATATTCACGAAGCGGCTTTGATCAATTATCCAGCGATGCACTTGCTCGTCAACAAGCAAACTTTCAAACTCAACTCGCAACTCGCACCCAGTGCCGTAGGCGACAAAGCATTTTTGCAAACCCCCTGCACGACGCCTTGGCGTACCATCGTTGTCAGCGATAAAGCGAGCGATATTCTGGCTTCCAAATTGATTTTAAATTTGAATGAGCCCAGCAAAATCAAGGATGTAAGCTGGATCAAACCGATTAAATACGTCGGCATCTGGTGGGAAATGCACGTGGACAAGTCGTCCTGGAGCTATGCCAGTGGCGGGAATCTTAAACTCGCCGATACAGATTGGTCACAGCTCAAACCCAGCGGCAAACACGGCGCTACGACTGAAAACACGAAGCGTTATATTGATTTTGCAGCGAAACACGGTTTGGGCGGCGTCCTGATTGAAGGCTGGAATGTTGGATGGGAAGATTGGTTTGGCAATTGGAAAGAAGAAGTTTTTGATTTTACGACGCCTTATCCCGATTTTAATATCGAAGAACTCAGCAAATATGCGGCTTCCAAAGGCGTACAACTTATCATGCACCATGAAACCTCAGCTTCAGCTACCAATTACGAACGCCGTATGGATGCTGCTTTTCAATTGATGAAAAAATATGGCTACAATTCTGTAAAAACCGGCTACGTAGGGCGCATCATTCCGCGCGGTGAATTTCACGACGGGCAATGGATGATTAATCACTACAATCGCGTTCTCAGCAAAGCAGCGGATTATAAAATTATGATAGACGCACATGAGCCCGTTCGACCCACCGGCTTGCACCGCACGTATCCCAACTTTTTAGCTTGCGAAGCAGCTCGTGGCAATGAATTCAATGGTTGGAGCGAAGGCAACCCGCCCGACCACGAAACCATCCTGCCCTTTACGCGCCTCATGGGTGGACCGATGGACTATACGCCTGGCATTTTTGAAATCAAGCGCAGCTACTATCAGCCGGAGCGCAAAGAACAAGTGCATACGACGCTGACCAAGCAATTGGCGCTGTACGTCACCATGTATAGCCCGCTGCAAATGGCGGCTGACCTGCCGGAAAATTATGAAAAACGCCTGGATGCTTTCCAATTCATTGAGGATGTGCCGGTTGACTGGGATGATACGAAAATTCTGGAAGCCGAACCTGGCGATTACATTAGCATTGCGAGATTGGCAAAAGGCAAAGACGAATGGTATCTAGGGGCTATCACCGACGAAAACGCAAGAGTAGCCACCTTGCCACTCCATTTTTTAATGCCGAAAAAGACCTACCTCGCTACTATTTATGCCGACGCCAAAGATGCGCACTGGGAAAAGAATCCCATGGCATATTCAATTGAAAAAGTGTTGGTTACAGATAAAACTATTTTTAAAATCAATCTTGTCAACGGTGGAGGTGCTGCGATCAGCATGAAGCCTGCCAGTGATGCGGATTTAAAAATGTATAAAACTTATAAAACTAAATAAAATAAGCACTTAAAATGGCGCCTGATTTGATTTATCGGGCGTCATTTTTTACAATTTTTAAAGATTATTATTCATTTTTTAATGGATTCCATCAAATTTTTAAAAATTGGCAAATATTAAGTTTACTTTATAAAAAGGGCGCTGCGAAAGCCACAGCACCCAGTGTTTGGTTAGAAGTCCATAGAAAAAAAAGAGGGAATGCCAACAGGTAGCCTAATGCACCTAATCATTTAAAAACATTGGAGTGGAAGGGTACGAATCGTGCTTCCAAGCTGTATTCGACACCAGTAAATGCCTTTTGTAGCTGCTCGATTGACGATTTCAAAAGTATGCTCGCCCTTTGATAATTGCCCTTTTTGAATCTGAGCGACCACTTGCCCCAACGTATTGAAAAGTGTAATATGGACGGGGGCTGTTGCTGACATTGTTAAGGCTACATGAAAGTTTCCATTTCCTATCGGCAATATTTTTGCTTCAAACGGAACATTCGGCGTGCTTATCACATCCTCCACATCCGTTGTCAAGCTATTGCGCACTCGATCCCAATAATCACTTTTTTGAGTACGCAAGCCCTGTCCGCTGGTTGGGTCCGCTTTTATTTCCAAATAATCATCTGTGGCGGTGGCATAGGCTGTCCAATTAGGAAGCCCATTTTTATTGGGGTTGCCGCTTTTTGCAAATTGCGTCCAATATTCCAGACACCATTTAGCAACGGCACGATCGCCGAGCGTTAAGCCAGTATTTTGAGCATAAGGACTATTTTCGATGGTTTGAAAAATAAAAGCCAACTCATTTCCATGAAAAGCGCCCAAATACGCACCGCCTGCTCCACTTAAGGCATGAGAGAAAAAGTAGCGATACACCGGCTCATTTTGGTTATTCGTAATTGCTCTTGCCAAACGACGTGCAGGTGCGGTAAATTGAGCATCAGTGGTGGCTTGTACGTAGGACTCGCGCGCTTGCAAATTGGTGCTACCTGGCGGATAAAGCGTCAATCCTTCGGCTTCAAACGCCTCTGGCACATAAACATCAAACAAAAAGCGTACTTGATTGGGCGTAACAACGGGTGGACTCGAAAGCGACATTTCATCGGCATTAGAACCTAAAACAACCGGTACTTGGTTAAAATCTCCTCGTTCAATGAGCTTAAATGGCTCATCCGGGATGATACGCCCATCAATAATCGGATCCCATCCAAGCTTCACCAAACCATTTTCAAGCGGTGAAGAGAGCGTTGCTGTGATGCTGTCAGCAGGGATCGCGCGCAGACAGGCTAATTGAGCTTCGTAAGAACCTGTGCAACCAAATTGGTTGACAAATTCAATGCCATCCGCCTCCGCATCAGCTGCTGCACGAGGAATCGGAGAACCACTTTGTATCAACGCGCCCGCAAACAAGCCTTCCGACAACGGCGAGATTAAATGCAAACTTACATTGACAGCACCGGCGGATTCGCCAAAAATCATTACTTGATTGGGGTCACCTCCAAATTGAGCAATGTTGTCTTTTACCCATTTTAACGCCAAAATCTGATCTAAAATGCCATAGTTCCCAGCATACGGCACACCTTGTTCGGCGCTCATTGCCGGATGCACCAGGTAGCCAAAGGAACCCAAGCGGTAATTCAACGTCACCACAACCACATCGCCGCGCTCCGCCAGCAGTTTGCCATCATAAATAAAAAACTCATCGGGCAACGGAGAAGCCGAGCCTTGCTGATTTCCCCCTCCGTGAATAAAGACCATCACCGCCTTGGAACCTGTCGTACTAGGCGTCCAAACATTGAGATACAAGCAATCTTCATTTCCTACTGTTTTAGCAGAATCAGGCGACCTACCTTGGATAAAATTTTTTTGTGGGCAAACCGGAGCAAACTGTTGCGCAAGTAAGGTGGTATCCCAGCCAACTGGACTTTGCGGTTCGCGCCAACGTAAATCACCTACGGGTGGCTTGGCATACGGAATACCTAAAAAAGTGCGAATTTCATCTTGTAAAAAACCTTCCACCGCGCCGTGATTGGTTTGAACCATCACATTCGATTGAGCCAATAAAAGTTGAACCCAAATAGAAAAAGCAAAGAAGAAAAAGGTAAAGCGTGTTTTCATTGTGCAAGATTTTATTAACCTTTGGACGTCGAAAACTCCGCTGCGTTTAATGGAATATGTTATTATTTTTAACGTTAAGAACTCGTGCTGTTTTATAACGCCAGTTGAAAGTCAACAACATTTCAACCGACTTTTTTGATTAAATGTAAAATTTTTAACCTAAAGGCTTCAGCAATTTTTGAATTTGCTTGTAATGCCGGTCAAAATGTCCTTCATAAAAATTCAGCATACCCAACAAACTCAAGCGACCTGCCAAAGGATGCTTGTAAACTTCCTTATCAAACAGGTCTTCTGGTAAAGCAGAGAGGTAGTCCCGCAGGTTTTGGCGCTGTGCCTGCCACTGAGCAGCCACTTCAGAAAAAGTTGTTTTTTCAGCAAAGTTGTTTTCGTTGACATAGCTGGGCGCTTTCAACTTGATGGGCAACCAATTGTAGGACTTCAAAATAAGCATGCGCCAGGCGGTACCCAGGTTTACTTTGGACAAGCTTGGATTGTAGCTTAGTTTTTTCTGCACGTATTTCTGCGAAGCATTTTCCACTAGCATTAAATGTTGCAAGACTTGCAGTACCGACCAGCTTTCGGCGCTAGGTTTGTGATTCAGTTTTTCATCCGAATATTGTTTCAGATCGGTCAGCAGCAGGTTTAGTTTTGTATCAATGTGCTGCAATTGAGCGGCTACTTTTTGATTCATAAATATTGTATTATAATTTTAAACAGGCTTTAACCATTGGTTTACAGGCTAAAGCCTGTTTGACGACAGCAGGCTAAAGCCTGCACTACATTAGCCTTTAATAGGATATTTCACGGGCGAATTGGTGTTGTAAAAAAAGAAAGACCACACATCGGCCTGTTCTTCAATGATTTTAGAAGTCGGTTTGCCCGCGCCGTGTCCGGCATTCGTTTCGATGCGAATGATAACCGGATTGTCACCTTTGTGCGATTGTTGCAATTGCGCTGCAAACTTGAAGGAATGCGCCGGCACCACGCGATCATCATGATCGGCAGTAGTAATCATCGTTGCAGGGTATTCCACGCCTTCTTTCAAATTGTGCAAAGGCGAATATTTAATCAGGTATTTAAATTGCTCCGAATTATCTGCCGAGCCATATTCAGGAATCCAGCCCTTACCGACCGTAAACTTATGATAGCGCAGCATATCCATTACGCCTACCGCCGGAAATGCCACCGCAAAGAGGTCTGGACGCTGCGTCATGGCTGCGCCTACGAGCAACCCTCCATTTGAGCCGCCGGAAATCGCCAGTTTCTCTTTCGATGTATATTTTTCTTGAATCAAATACTCACCCGCCGCAATAAAATCGTCAAACACGTTTTGCTTTTTGTCGAGCATACCCGCCTTGTGCCATTCCTCGCCGTATTCGCCGCCACCACGCAGATTAGGCTGCGCATACACCCCATTGTTTTCCAGCAAAATAAGTCGAGAAGCGCTAAAGCTTGGCGTCAGGTTCACATTGAAACCACCGTAAGCGTAGAGGTAAGTGGGATTGTTGCCATTGCGTTTCAAATCTTTTTTATGCACAATAAACATGGGCACTCTCGTACCGTCTTTGCTGGTGTAGAACACTTGCTTTTCTACGTAATCCTGTGGATTAAATTTTAATTCCGATTTAAAAAATTCTTCCGATTTGCCCGTTTTAGGATCATATTTAAAAATGGTATTGGGGTAAATGAAAGAAGTAAACGCATAAAATTGTACTGGATCATCTTCTTCGCCACCAAAGCCGCCAGCACTGCCCAAACCCGGTAATTTAATTTCCTGTTTGCCGCTGCCGTCATAATTCATTTGATAATACCGGTCGGTTGCATCCAGCAAATAATTGACAAAAAGCTTGCCCGAACCAGCACTCACGCTTTGCAGCAAATTTTTATCGTGTGCTATAATGTCTTTCCAATTTTCTTTACCAGGCTTGTTCACATCCACTTCAATCAGACGATAGTTGGGCGCGTCTATATCGGTGAGTACCAACAATTTAGAACCAATATTATGTACAACCGAGCTTTTATTAGTAAAACCTTCAAATAGCAATGTAATTGGACCATCTTTCTCCAGGTCTTTATAATACGTTGCAAAACCATCCGTACCCGGCTGTTTGTATAAAATGAAGTAGCGCCCATCTTCCGTCACGCCGCCAAAGTGATAATAATCAGGATTGTCGCGGTCTTCGTAAATCAATTTATCCTTCGATTGCGGGTCGCCAAGTTTATGATAGTAAATGGAATGGTACTGGTTGTTGCCCGATAATTCCTGTCCTTTCGCTGGCTCTGGGTAGCGGCTGTAAAAAAAGCCATCTTTCCACCAGCTTGCTCCTGAAAATTTGACCCATTTCAAGGCATCTGGCAATTGTTTTTTACTGGCAATTTCGATCACATAAATTTCCTGCCAATCAGAACCAGCGGCATTTTTAGCATAAGCAAAATAGCGATTGTCTTTGGAAATACCTACTGGATTGATGGCAACGGTTCCGTCTTTCGACATCGCATTTGGATCTAAAAACACCTCGGGCGTCCCATTTAATCCTTTCTGGACGTACCACACCGCTTGATTTTGCAAGCCATTATTTTTTGCAAAAAAGTAATATTCGCCTGCGCGAAAAGGCACACCATATTTGGCATAGTTGTACAGTTCGGTATAGCGGTCGGCAATTTGCTTGCGATATGGAATTTTTGACAAATAATCGAACGTCACCGCATTTTGTGCTTGCACCCACTGTTCTACGTCAGCGGCGGTATCGATTTCCAACCAACGATAAGGATCCGTCACTTCCGTGCCGTGATAATCGTCTTTTTGGTCAACCTTTTTGGTATCAGGGTAAGTCAATTGAATTGCGGTCGCTTCCATTGAATCGGATGATTGATTTTTTTGACATGAAATAAATGCTGTTGTAATTATTAGCAACAAAAATAACCGGTTCATAGCTTATTCGGATTAGGTGAACAATTGAGCAATATTGCCAAATTTATCAGATTTTTTATAAAATTCTCAACAACCTCCTGCAATAATGATTTAAAATTTTCAGTTCCTCTCAGGCACATGCGATGCCATACTTTTAAAATGTGTTAAGAATTTAAAAAAAAACGAAAGCTAAATCGTTTCTATTGGTAAATTGCCGCAATTTTTGAATGGATTCTTTTTTTAACATTGAAACCGATCATATGAAAAACTTCTCAAACATGCGTAAAGTAGGTATGCTACTAGCTGTTCTCAGCATTGCTTTATGGGCTTTTAAAATGGATGACCCGCTTGCCGATAGCATCAAGCGTGGCAAAGAAGTTTACGCCACGTATTGTGTTGCCTGCCATATGGCGGACGGAAAAGGCTTGGAAAAGGTGTTTCCGCCCTTGGCAAAATCGGATTACCTGATGGCTGATAAAAAACGCTCAATCAAACAGGTGCTGCACGGCGCGGCGGATCCAATCACTGTCAATGGAGTAAAATATACCACACCAATGATGGGTTTTCCGAGTATGACCGACCAAGAAGTAGCCGATGTGCTCAACTATGTGCGCAATAGCTGGGGCAACAAAGGGAGTAACGATATTGTAAAACCGGAAGAAGTGAAAAAAATTCGCGCCGAGAAGAAGAAAAATTGATTGATATAATCGGATAATTGATTTACAAAAGGCAGAAAGCTTTGATAATCAATATTTAAAATAATTATTTTTAATTGAAGTTGTTCTTTATAATCAAGCAAAACCAATTGTAGTAAAAATTTTCTTTTCAGAAAGTTACAAATTAAAAAATATTAAATAAAAGTACTCCATCACTTTTGTTATTGCTCACATTATTTTCATTA
>CAZFBN010000190.1:0-8953 GCA_964517145.1 uncultured Saprospiraceae bacterium | reverse complement strand
GATTATAAAAGAACAAAAATCCAATATGAGAACGGGTAAAATTACAACTCCAGTTGCACTTTTAGGTGCGATTTTGCTATTTGCTTGTAAAATGAATGCACAAACTACTGTCAATTCAGAGACTAAATCACGTCCTTATTTTTCGATTTCAGCAGGAGGCGTGCATCTGAATCCTGCCGCAAAAGAGACTACTTATCAAACGCTCTATTATACACTTACTGATATTCCTGGTACGGGTATGCAAAGAGAGATTCGTTACAATGCTTCTTTCAATGTAGAGCATTTATTTAAAGCTAAATGGGGTGGTTATTTAGTAAGTAATATTCACTTTCCTCTTGGGCGGCAACTTTCGCTAAGAACTGGCTTAGGCGTTGATTTTGAACAGTTTACCTATGAGGGTAAAGTTGGGCATTTGAACCTTGGTACGCCAATTGATACTGTTGTGCTTCCTGTTAATATAAGCAATCCAATAACGGTTTATAAATATGTTCAAGAAGCTAGCTACATTCCAAACGCACCGAATGATATAACCTATAAATTGTTGGCATTACGCGTTCCGATTTTGCTGGAATACCAACTGCCCTTAAATTTCTCTTTAGAAGCAGGCATATTTTTGCATTCCCTTGTATGGAGTCAATCGAGTCGTTATATCAATCAACTTCGTTCCGAGCGGACAACTTTGGCAGATGGCAAAATTCAATATACCTTCTATGAAAATACAAAATTTGAAAAAAAGACACCGGCTCCTTCCCTGACCAATGCACATGCTGGATGGCAAATAGGGATGAGTTATCGTTTGCAACGGTGGGCGGTAGAGGCTTCTTATGCAAAAACCTTTATTAACTCCTTCGTTAAAGATGATGATCTTAGTAATTATTATTATAGAACTTATAATGCTAAAGTAATAAATACTTATACGAGGATCGGATTATGCTATTTTTTATAATTTATTAACTGCCTTGACCTGATAATTTTTTTTCCATCAATCGCAACAAACTCGATGATTTTGGCGAAATGATGATTTCAATCCGTTGATTTTCAGCGCGTCCTTCTTTGGTTTCGTTGGAGGCGCGGGGTAGAAATTCACTGCGACCAACGGCGGAAACCTGATTGGCTACTATATCATAACCCTTCGTGAGTGCGCGCGCGACGGCAACGGCTTGGTCGGCGCTCAGTGCCCAATTGTCTGAGAATGAGCGACTTTTGGGTTTAGAATTGTCGGTATGCCCTTCAATTGTAATAGTAATATTTGGATTATTGCCTAATAATGACGCGAGTCGATTGATAACTTCCAAGCCATTGCGGCTGAGGCGGGCGGTGTTCGGATCGAATAATCGGAAGGTAGGGATGACGATAACTTGTTGATCCTCTTTGTATTCCACCAAAATACCGTCGGTGCGGTAGAACTGCATGGTGGTGTCAATTTTAGTAAATAACTCCTTGAGCGCGGTGCTACGATCTTGTACGGATTTTTGTAAGTCGTTGAAAATCTGCTCTTTCTGGGTGAGTGCTGCCGAGCGTTCTTCCAAATCTTTTTGCAAAGCTTGAATCTGGGACGAGGAGGTGCTGGTTACATTGCTAATTCGATTTTTAAGTTGCTCATTTTCAGTGGTTAACTGCTCATTGACATATTCTACCCGACCGAGTTGGCGGCTCAAGCTGGCAACTTGGCTGGTCAGGCTATCGGTGCGGGTTTTGGCATCGCTTAATTCCGAGCGCAAGACCGATTCCCGTTGTTCGGCGGAGCGACGCGCATCAAATTCGGTGGTAAATTTCTTTTTTCCGACGCAGCTACTTAATAAAAATGTAATAATTGTAAAAGTTATGATGTGTTTCATTGATTTTTTATTGGAATGTTGGAAAATGGAATATTGAAAAGTGGAATGTTGGAATCCGTTCTAACATTCTAATATTCCATTTCCATTTACAAAAATTAATTCAACCGGAAGCTCGAAGAGCCTAAAATGCCAAAATCGGCGTAAACCGTTGCCACATAAGTCCCGGCTTTTAGTTTTTCTTCCACCGGGTAGGTGAAAGAGAGGCGTTGCGAAGCGCCGAGGTCCACTTCCTTTGCCTGCTGGGCAACGATTTCCAGTGGCGTGCCGTTGGGCGTCGGTATGTTGGCTTTGATATTGGTGCCGGAGGTCGGCAGCAGCGCGCCATTGACATCCGTCAGCACGAGATATAACGTATGCGCACCTTGAAACTCATCGGGCAAGTCCACAAGGTCAAACGTAATAGCAATCTCGCGGGTCTGACGAGCTTTGGTCGTCAATTTATTCGAGCGGCGTTCCACGTCCACTCGGAAAGCGGAAGCTTTGACGCCCGCGCGGGTGAGCTTGGCAACTTGGTCCTGTAAAGTTTGATTAAACTTTTGCATATCAGCCACTTGTGAAGAAAGCTGCCCACGTTCAGCGGTCAATTGTACGTTTTCTTCGGTCAGACGTTCGTTGTCGGCACGGAGTTCTTCATTTTCCGCTTGCAATTGCGCCATAGCGCCTTCCAATTCGCCACGCAACTGACGTAACTGATTGATTTCCTTGCGCAAACCGGAAGTAGAGTTGGTCGATTGGGTGCGTATTTTTTGCACCAGCGCTTCTTTTTCTGCCACGAGCTTTTCCATTTCTGACATGGAGCCGCGCAGGCTGTCGTTTTCGGTCAATGCTGTCTGGAACGCGGTGCTCAAACTGTCCAATTCTCTTTCTAAATTATTGCGTGCAATTAACAAAGAATCCCGTTCTGCGCTGGTAGCTTCCAAATTATTGGAAACGTTGTATCGATTGAACAAAAGGAAAATAATAGCGATTACAGCAGCAATGAACAAGCCCGTCATCAGGCGAGCGTAATTGCGCAATTGTTGTTCTTTTTCGTTACTCATAGTTGCAAGGATTTTAAAAGTCAGTTTTTTGGATGTGGTTTTAAAATTGCTGTGGACAAAGTTCCGAACAGATTTTTAAAAAACGGAGGGTTTGATATAAAAATTGGCTTCCATTCTTTGCCTTTTCTGTGAAAATGCAGATTCGAGCAGAAGTAACAAAAAAACAAGCATTATAAAATAGAAAAGCCCTTCCATTTTATGAGGAAAGGCTTCTCTTTTGTAAAACTTGTAATTTATTGGCGCTTATCGTGCGCTGTCATACACCCAAGTTTCATCAAACAAAGTACGGTGTGGAGAAATCACGCTCGGCTGATTCAGCCAGTATTTGATTTTGATGGTTTTGGTAGCTTCATCGTATCGGTTTTCACCAGATGGATCTAACTCTGCAGATCGACCATTACCAGAAACATAATCCGGAGCAGAACCATAATAATTCTTAATCGCTGTAATTTTACCGGTATCGTCAAAATCAAGAATTAAGCCAAAAGAACCATAATAGCTAGTGCTGCCTGCACTCAGAATGGGGTGGCCAGGAAAACCGAGCAATTGGTCACTGACAATCACCTGATTGGCACCATTAGTGATTAATTCGAAGGTAAGCGGGTAAAGTCCCGTCAACCCAGCATTTGCATAATCCACCATCGTGCCATCTACCGTGTATTTACCATCATATTTGTTTTTGATGATAAATTGATACAAGGCTTTAGCTTGTCCATTTCGCACTTTGTAGCCATTATCAGCTGAAGTAATGCTAATTCCTAAAGCGTATTTTTTGCTTAAATCCAGCTTAGTTGGATCCAGTTTGACTTTAAAAAACTTGCTAAAATCGCCAGCAGCAAAATTAACTTGTACCGGATCAGCAGCGTATAAACTGGCTGGAAGTGGCTCTAACCAATCAGCTGTATCAATGCCTGCATTGTATTCCTGAATAACCGCATCATCGAGTTTTAAGCTTACCGTCATTGGTTGGTTGAGTGCGCTTTCAGAATTGGCGTCGCGCAAAATTTCAGCCAAGTTGACCGTGACATCACCAGGACGAGCGTCCAAACCTACCAACACCGGACTACTATGTGCATCTGGCAGACGTACGAAATTGTCGCCCACACCATCTACTGCATTTTCTGCTTCCTCTTCACAAGCAGTGAAGAACAGACTGGTAGTACCCAGCAGAAGCATTAAAAATGATATTTTGAAAAATTTCATATCTACTTAAAAAATTTGAGGTTTTTAAAAAATACCAAGTTAACCTAGGAAGTCAGCATGATTGAAATCATTGACATTCTTAGCTTGATTTACAATTTTTATTTATCCCACCACAATTTAGTGTCTGGTGTATCCGCGCCGATGCGTTTCACTGCTTCGTTGTATGCCGCTGTATTTAAGTTTGGCTCCGTATTTGGATACACAAAACGTCTCGGAATTTGCTTGCTGCTGTTCACTGCATTCGGCGTAGGTGTAAGCGCTGGCACACCCGTGCGGCGCCATTCGCTCCAACCTTGGATACCATCAGGATAGAACGCCAACCAACGTTGCAATTGAATTTTTTGCAAAGCATCACCAGCTGCCAGACTTACGTTGGAAGCGGCAAGGTAAGCGTCGTATGCTTCCTGGCTGAATACATCCCATTGTTCCCAGGAGGCTTTGATTCCTTCCTGGTACATGGTAGTTGCGTTTTCTGTCGTCCAACCGATCTGAGCAGCTTCTGCTCTTGCCAGATAGACATGAGCAGCGGTCAAGATAAATAAAGTCGAGTTTTGTTTGCGGAATTCTGCATCCAATACAAAAGCCCAATCTGGGTTAGCGTTGGTATAAGCTACTGCTTCGTCGCGCGTTAATCCATAAGGAACTGGCACAACGTCATTTTTGCTATTGGCTTGGCCATAAGCTGTCAGACGAGCATCTTTCAGGTTTTTCAACGTTTCTACAATGGTATTACTAATGGCGTAGTCCTTACGACCATTGTACAAATCAAACCAAGGATTGCGGAAGTTGCCACCTGGGTAATTTAATGCTACATTGTCAGCATTGGATTCAATTACGCCGCCGTCGCTGTTGAGTGCGTCGTTAAACTGAGTTTTACCGGTAGCTGCATCTGCATCCGAAATGCGCATTGCTAGAATCAAACGCCAGCTATTCGCAAACTGCTTCCATTTTTCAATATCCCCGCCAAACAAAATATCGCCTTGAGCAGGAATACCTTCATCAAACTGTGCTACAGCTTCATCCAATTCTTTAAACAAATCTTTATAAATCGCTTCTTGTGAATCATAAATTGGCTGAGTATTCCGTGTCAATGCCTGAGAGTAGGGCATATCACCATAGCGATCAGTCAACAAGGAATAGAAAAACGCTTTTAAGATGCGGGCTACCGCAATTTGGTTGTTGTTAGAACCATTGATAATGGCATCGGCAGCAGTTTCCGGGTTGGTATTTACATCAATGATATTTTGCAAATCGTACAATGCACCATAAAATGTACCATTCCAGCTAGGCTGGGACAAGGCATACAAAGAAGCTTCGGTATATTGCGTTTCGGAGATGTACTGCGCGTACAAACCCGCGTTGAGTGCCGAACCAGCACCATAAAGCGTTCCCATATCCTTAATTGCATTGGTAAGCAATGCCGAAGTAACTGGCACAGTAGTAGAGTTGGGGTTTTCATTTAAATCCCCGAAATCACTCGGATCACAGCTACTAACGGCAAAAGTAAGTACCAGCGCTGCGACGTAGAGTGATAATTTATGATGAAAAATAAATTTTGTCATAATGATTTAATTTTTTAGAAACCAAGTTTTAAATTAAAACCAAGAGAACGAGTACCTGGGAACTGACCATTTTCGCCATAGAGCTGACCAAGTTCGGATGGGTCGAAGTCCCGATTTTGTGCATAAATCAACCAAGGGTTACGGGCTACCAAGGAAATGGTGGCATTTTGCAGCCATTTGCCTACCGACGTTTTTTGTAGTGGAATACGATAGCCAAGGCTTACTTCGCGCAATTTGATGAAAGACAAATCGTACACGTGTTCTTCAGCAATCCGGCTATTGCGGAACTGGTGGAAATAAGTTTGTGCATCCACATAAGTATCAACTGGTTTACCCTCCGCATCTACACCTACTACGTGTACACCACCGCCGTCTTCTATCGGGTCGCGCACTGGGTTGCCTTTATCATTCACACCAGCAGTTCTAGCAGTTAAACCTGAGAACGTACCCCAGTGATCGGACAAAGAGAAGTATTTACCGCCTTTTTGGAAGTCAAGAGTAACATTCAATACTAGGTTTTTGTAAGAAAGCGTATTGAGGAACCCACCTGTAAAATCTGGAAGAATACTCCCCAAGTATTGGTCAAGTTCTGCTACATACAATCCATCCGCACCTACTACTTTCTGACCGTTGATGCGCTTGAATGCACCACCGCGCAGCTGTCCCCAGCGTTCACCAACCTGATGCACCAAACGTACCCCAGAAGAAGTACCAAAAGTACCGGTTTCTTGTACAATGGCATCCGTACCTTCTACCAATTCAGCAATCTTTGAATCCGTTTTAGCAAAATTAATAGCAAAATTCCAGTTGAAATCTTGGGTTGTAACAGGTGTCACATCCAAAGTCATTTCAATACCATTCCGCTCAATTCTACCAGCATTCACTTTTTGGGTATTAAAACCACTTGCACCCGTTACCGCTACACTAAGAATTTCGTTTTCTTTCACCTCATTGAAGTAAGTAAAAGTATAACCCAAGCGGTTTTGGAAGAATCGTAAATCTAAGCCACCTTCGTAAGCAGAAGAAAGCGCTGGTTTAATGCCTGCATCCACCAGCTCATCCGGCGTTGTCATAGTAAAATTACCATCGCTCCACTGATTGCCCAGTGCATAGTTCAAACTCAATTGATATGGGTCAAGGTCTGAACCTACCTGCGCCCAGCTACCTCTCAGTTTACCATAAGATAGGAACGGAATCGCGCTGCCAAATAATTCGCTAAACACAAAGCTCGCACCAATAGAAGGATATAAGTAAGAATTGGCATCCGCTGGAAGCGCTGAGCTCCAATCGTTTCGTACCGACCATTCTAAATAAACAGTTTCCTTGAATCCAAAAGAACCACGTGCATATAAGCTGCGCACTTCTTTGGATGTACGATAATCTGTACGGTTGGCACCTTCCACAAAGATACCTGGGAAGGGTTGAACAACAGAATTGGAAAGCGTGAATAAATCTGGCACATTTAAGCCGTTTTGGGACTGACCACCAGTAACGCGATAGTTATTTTTGCGAATATTTCCACCCGCATTGGCTTCTACACTTAAAGCGCCGAAACGATCAAAATAAGTAGCCAGCAATTCGTAGTTGTCTTCCCGATCAAGGTATTGACCAGTTTGATAACTATTGAAAACACCCGTTTGAGTAGCACTTACTTCAAGAATCTTGTAAGTTTTGTTTTCAAAATTTTCATTGCGCTGGTTGCGACGCAAAAATCCGGTTACTTTGAATTTATCATTCAATTTCCAGGTCAAGTTAACATCACCGAAAATGCGCTCGCGGTTGCTAAAGTTTTCAATGTTATCGAAGTAAGAATAGAAATTATACCAGTAGTTACCACCATAAAAATTGAGTGGACTAGAAAGATACGATCCTGGGTTGTTGTGGTTCCAACTAGCCAGGTAGCCTTCTGGCGAGCGCAAGTCTTGCAACTCCCGAACGATGCCCATATCCACGTTGCGATGGAACCATTGGTTGAAGGAACCAGAAGATTGGTTTGAATAACCGTCTTCAAATTGTCCATTCAAACGCTGAGTCGTATAGTTGATATTTGCACCGAAGGCAAAATGCTTGTTCAAGTCCACCGTAGTTTGTGTAGAAACGATGTACTTGTTCAAGTCAGAATTTGGAATCAAACCCTGCTGATTTTGGTTGGTCAAAGACAAACGAATCGAGTAATTGTCGGCTGCCTGTGCAAAGTTGACGTTGGTGTTGGAAGTTACCCCTGTTTCGTAAAAATCGCGAATGTTGTCTTGTTGAGGAAGCAACTTAGCTGTTTGAAAAGAATACTTTGAACCCGGATACCACGCATACCATGGAATGTACTCTTGACCCACCATACGTGGACCCCAGCTTGCATCATCCGAATAATCGTGATAATATTTGCCTTCCAAAGCTTTCCATTCTTCGGGCATTCCTTCTTGCCAGCTGAAACGGATCAAATCAGCAGAAGCACCTCCGGCATAAGAGTTTTGGTATTTTGGCAAAATGTAAATTCGATCAAAGAAGGTACTTTGATTCACCTCGATTCCTACACCTTGACGTTGGCTGCCTTTTTTAGTGGTGATAACGATTACACCGGCATCACCGCGTTGACCATACAGTGCCGTAGCACTCGGGCCTTTCAAAACGGTTAAGCTTTCTACGTCGTCCAGGTTAATATCCTGCGAACTGGTAGGCGTTCCGTCCACTACATATAACGGAGATTTGTCATTCAAAGAGCCCGCTCCACGAATACGCACACTAGCGTCGCGCCCCAGTGCCATTGAAGCCTGGCTGCGGATTTGAACACCTGCTACTTTTCCTGCTAAGGCGTTGTTAAGGTTCGTCTGTCTAATGGTATTGAGTTCTTCTGCTTTGACTGTTTGTACTGCATAAGGCACTGACTTTTCTGAACGTTCAATACCCAAGGCAGTCACAACCGCTTCTTCCAGTAAAATACCTTGCTGAAGTGATACATCAATCACATCAGAAGTTCCAATCGCTACTTCCTGCGAATTAAAACCAGTGTAACTAATAACGAGCGTGGAAGCGCCTTCCGGCAGTTTGAGTGAGTAGGTACCATCTACATCGGTCACCGTACCTGTGGTGGTTCCTTTTACCAGAACACTGGCACCGATCAGTGGCTCACCTGCTTGGTCGGTCACCGTACCCTGTATGGTACGTTGGGCAAATAGCGAAGCTACACCCAATAGCGTGCAGGCACACACCAGTAAGAGTTTTTTCATACTTTAAAAATTTTTTCATGATGACTAAAAAAATGAACTTGTTTAAAATTGACGATTTTATTTAATATGACAGAGGCAATTCGACG
>CAZFBN010000189.1:0-9156 GCA_964517145.1 uncultured Saprospiraceae bacterium | reverse complement strand
AACATTGCAGCTACGACAATGCTCCTAACGTCGCACTGCGTAGCTGCCAACCGTTAGCGGTCATTGTAAAGACACTCCTAAAAACATTGAAAAAATAATACTCACAAGCAAAATGAAAAAATCAATTTTCTATTTCTTATTACTCATTGCCACTCAATTCGTATTTGGACAGAAAACAATTGAGCAGACAAACGAAATCATTTTATTTGGATTGATAGAAAATCCTATCACAATCAATTTTGCCGACATACTAAAACAAGAACAGGACTCTATTGGCAATTTCAAAGTAACCAATCACGCAGGAGAATTCAGAAAAGAATACAAAAATGTGAAAGGGGTACGACTATTAGATTTAATACAAGACTTAAAAATAAAGGAAGCTAATCCCAAACTATTAAGTGAGTATTATTTTGTGCTTAAAGCCTCTGACAACTATTCGGTAGTAGCCTCTTGGAATGAATTGTTCAATACAGAAATCGGTGCTTCGTTTTATATTGTTGTTGAAGCTGACGGTAAAACTTTGCAAGATTCAACGGAAAGCATTTTGTTGATTTGCACAAAAGATTTTAAGACAGGAAGAAGACATATAAAAGGCTTGAAAAGCATAGAAGTAAAACGAATTTAACTTATCTCTATCATGATTATTGCAGATATTAAATTCAACAAGCAGGAGTTTGCAGGAGCATTTGGTGACATAGGAACGGACTTTCCTTTGATTGTGGCAATGATACTTGCAGCAGGGCTTCACGCCCCAAGTGTTTTGATTGTCTTTGGGCTTATGCAGGTTTTTACAGGTGTTGTCTATAAATTGCCAATGCCTGTTCAGCCCCTAAAAGCAATGGCAACTATTGTTATTACACAAAAGGTAGCAGGTTCTGTTTTATTGGGTGCAGGTTTAGCGATTGGATTGGTAATGTTACTGCTATCCATAACAGGTATTTTAGACAAACTAACCAAACTTGTTCCAAAAGCAGTCATTAGGGGGATACAAATGGGCTTAGGAATTAGCCTATGCTCTTTGGCATTTAAAGAATATATTTCTGCCGACAAGTTTTTAGGTTACGGATTGGCACTTGCAGCATTTTTAATTATCATTTACTTTATTGATAATAAAAAATTCCCAGCTTCACTTTTAGTAATTGGTTTAGGCTTTCTGTATGCTTTTACATTTAAGGTTGACTTTCAAACACTCTATCATTCAGCGGGAATAAATTTGCCCCAATTTAGTTTGCCTAATCCAGATAATATTTTAAAAGGATTTTTATTGTTAGCACTTCCACAAATACCACTGTCACTTGGAAATTCTATAATGGCTACCAAACAAGTAAGTGGGGATTTTTTTCCTGAAAGAACAGACTTGACAGTAAAGAAAATTGGCTTAACCTATTCTTTAATGAATTTGACAGCTCCTTTTATAAGTGGAATACCAGTTTGTCACGGAGCAGGTGGAATGGTAGGACACTATGCTTTTGGTGGTAGAACAGGTGGTTCTGTAATAATTTATGGACTTTTATATATAACCATCGGGCTGTTTTTTGGAAATAGTTTCTCAGAAATAATAGAAGTCTTTCCATTACCTATTTTAGGCGTGATTCTGCTCTTTGAAGGGGTTTCTCTTATACTTTTAATGAAAGACATTGTTGCAGACAAAAGGAGTTTAGTTATAACAGTTTTAGTTGGTGTCATTGCATTTGGACTTCCTTATGGATTTATTGTTTCTATAATTATAGGGACAATACTGTACTATTTGCCAATTCAACTGACGACTCTGAAAAATATTGGAACTGATGAAAATGCGAACGGTGAAAAAACAACGAACCGCTAACATCGTATTGGCAATAGTGGGGCTGACAGTTGTAAATTCAACATTTGTAATTCTATTGGACATTTGTGCTATGGTTGGATTGACGTTTTTCAAATGCCCCACCATCGCCAATACGTAGCCGTTAGGCAAAATTAAAAGAACGAAAACGACTCCTGCTATAATCCCACCTACCATTTTAAAATAAATAAGAGGGGAATCAAGCCTTAACTCCGTAGGAGTAACCTAATTATAGCAATTGGATCGTCCATTTATTATAAAACCGCATCAGGGTGGTACAAAAAGTGTCATCCCGATGGGGTATGCCATTTTCTAATGAAATTGCTATCATTAGGTCGCCCCGCTGGAGCTTTTAGCAATGATTGCGCTATTCTATTCTTCATTTGCATCAATGAGCTAAAAAATACAAAGCTGCTATTTTGGAATGCGGCACTGCACGGAGGAAATGAGCAACTGCACGGAGGAAATGAGCGACTGCACGGAGATAATGAGCAACTGCACGGAGGAAATGAGCGACTGCACGGAGATAATGAGCAACTGCACGGAGATAATGAGCAACTGCACGGAGATAATGAGCGACTGCATGGAGATAATGAGCAACCGCACGGAGATAATGAGCAACCGCACGAAGGTAATAAGCGAGCGCTTTTTGGACTAAAGTGGAGAGAATCCTCTGATGGCTTGGCGTCACCAGAGGATTTCAGGAAGTTTATAAATCAAACTTGATGCCTTGTGCGAGGGGCACTTGTGTGCTCCAGTTGATCGTGTTCGTTTGTCGGCGCATGTAGGCTTTCCAGGCGTCGGAGCCACTTTCGCGACCGCCACCGGTTTCTTTCTCGCCACCAAAAGCACCACCGATCTCTGCACCGCTCGTACCGATGTTGACATTCGCAATGCCACAGTCCGAACCCGCTGCGGATAGGAACAATTCTGCTTCGCGCAAACTGTCGGTCATAATCGCAGAGGATAAACCCTGCGGTACGCCGTTTTGAATGGCGATGGCTTCTTCGAGATCAGTGTATTTCAACAGATAAAGGATGGGCGCAAAGGTCTCACAACCCACGATTTCCATATCAGGCGTGGCTTCTACGATGCAAGGCTTCACATAGCAGCCGCTTTCGTAGCCTGCGCCTTCGAGTACGCCGCCTTCCACGATGAAATTTCCGCCTGTGTTTTTGATGGTTTCCAACGCACTGGAGTAAATCTCGACCGCATGTTTATCAATCAGCGGACCCACGTGGTTATGTTGATCCAAGGGATTGCCAATGCGGAGTTGTGTGTAAGCTTTGGCGAGCTTGGCTTTGGCTTCTTCGTAGCGGCTTTCGTGAATGATGAGTCGGCGCGTGGAAGTACAACGTTGCCCGGCAGTACCGACCGCACCAAAGAGTGCACCCGTGAGTACAATATTCATATCGGCGCTTGGCGTGATGATAATGGCGTTGTTGCCGCCCAATTCGAGAATCGAACGCCCCATACGCTGCGCCACGGTCGCACCAACGATCTTACCCATGCGGGTACTGCCCGTCGCAGAGATCAAAGGCACACGATGATCTTCGGTCAACAACTTTCCAACTTTATAATCACCGTTAATGATATTGCTAATGCCTTCTGGCAAGTTGTTATCTTTCAATACCTTTTGCAAAATATGCTGACAAGCGACTGAGCAAAGCGGCACTTTTTCGGAAGGTTTCCAAACGCAAACGTCACCGCATACCATGGCGATCATGGAATTCCAAGACCATACGGCAACGGGAAAGTTGAACGCCGAAATGATGCCGACGATGCCGAGTGGATGCCACTGCTCGAACATACGGTGCTGCGGGCGCTCGGATTGAATGGTTAAGCCATACAGTTGGCGCGATAAGCCCACTGCAAAATCACAAATGTCAATCATTTCCTGCACTTCGCCCCAGCCTTCCTGGAGGGATTTGCCCATTTCGTAGGAAACGAGGCGACCCAAGGCATCTTTGTGCTTGCGCAATTCGTCGCCGTACTGCCGCACGATTTCGCCGCGCTTGGGAGCGGGCAGCATGCGCCAGGTAAGGAAGGCTTCCTGTGCGGTTTTAATGACGTGTTCGTACTCATCGGGCGTGGTTTCGCTCACACAGCCGATCAATTCGCCGTCAACGGGCGAGTAGGAGTAGATATAATTGCCGGAATCAATGGATTGTAAACCCGTGCTGGTACCGGCATTATTATTTTGTAAGCCAAGGGCTTGTAAGAAGTCTTTGTTCATTGGTTTTATTTGATTGAAATCCTACGTTTACGAAACTTTAAAAGTTTCGTAAACGTAAAAAGGAACTTAGTTTTCCAATAATCGTTTCGTTACTTGCGATACCAGTTTTCCATCAGCGCGACCGGCGAAGCGTTTGCTCGCAATGCCCATCACTTTGCCTAAATCTTTGGCAGAGGTAGCGCCCACTTCCGCAACGACTTGCTTTAATTCAGCTTCCAGTTCTTCCTCGCTCAATTGCTGCGGCAGGTATTTTTCGATGATTTCGATTTCTTCGCGTTCTACTTTGGCAAGGTCTTCGCGGTTTTGCTTTTCGTAGATTTCGAGTGATTCTTTGCGTTGCTTCACCAATTTTTGCAATATCTGAATTTCGCGTTCTTCGTCAATGGGCTTACCAGAGCCATCTGTTTTTGCCAATAAAATCGCAGCTTTCACAGCACGTATGCCACGGAGGGCAGCTTCGTCCTTCGCTTTCATGGCATTTTTGAGGTCTTGCATGATTTTTTCTTCCAGTGTCATATGTTGAGTCGTTTTTGAATTGCAAATTTATAAAACGGTGATGGGGGAATAGGGAAATAGGGGAATTTTTTGTGCTTCGTCTCCTATCCCCCTATTACCCCATTCCCCAATCACCCCATCTTCCTATTACCCCATTCCCCTATTACCCTCTACTCGCCGCGTGAGCTCCTCATAATCCGTCACCGACAACTGCTCCGGGCGCTGCTGAAAAAAAGCATCTTCCAAAACTGTTTCATCTTTAAAAAAACCTTTGAGCGTATTGCGCAGCATTTTGCGGCGTTGGTTGAAGGTGGTTTTCACAATGTTTCTAAACAACTGAAAATCGTAATCGAGTTCCTGATTGTCTTTACGTGTGAGGCGAATGACGGCAGATTCTACTTTTGGCGGCGGATTGAAATTGCCTTTGCTCACATTGAATAACATTTTTCCATCATAAAAAGCTTGCGTTAAGACACTTATCACGCCATAATCCTTGCCGCCCGGCGTCGCAATGATGCGCGCTGCCATTTCTTTTTGAAACATACCGACCATCTCCGAAATCAGGTGCCGGTATTCCACCATTTTAAAAACAATCTGAGAGGAGATGTTGTAAGGAAAGTTGCCAATCAAGGCAAAAGGCTGATTATCAAAGATTTCATCGAGCTTGGCTTTTAAAAAATCGCCTTCCAGAATATGATTGCCCAATTGCGGATAGAATTTTTGCAAATACTCTACCATATCGTGATCGGCTTCCACGACTTTGAATTCGACGGGTTTTTCTAACAAATATTTGGTGAGCATTCCTTTGCCTGGACCCACTTCGAGTACGCGCGTGTGCGGCTGAACAAGGCTGTCGGCAATGCGCTGCGCGAGATTTTCATTCGTCAAAAAATGCTGACCGTATGATTTTTTTGCTTTCAAACAATTTATGATTTACGAGGTACAAGGTACGAAGTACGATTTTTCAAAGCTGTAATTAAAGTTTTTGTTGAAAAAAACCTTATTTTTTTGAAATTTCCGACTTCCAACTTCGTACTTCCAACTTTGGATAAAACTATCTTTCATAAAATGACGTTTTCAATTTCTGTATTCAAATGTTTGATCAAATTCTGCCAATATTCATCACCCAATGGCGACAACCAGTAACAAAAAATTAGATTTTAATCTACTTGGAAAAGTAATTGCATTAGCAAAACCTTATCGAGGTATTTTCATCTTTGCGGCAGTGCTGGCGGTTATCTTGGCACCTTTGTCGGTACTGCGTCCGCGACTCGTCACCGTCATGGTGGACGATTATATTTTCAATTATGACCTTAGCGGATTAGGACGCATTGCGCTAATTCTGGTGGTGCTGCTGCTGGTAGAATTTGTGCTGGAATATGCTTTTCAGTATTCGACGAGTTGGCTTGGACAATCGGTGGTAAGGGACTTACGGGTGCGCGTGTTCAAACACATTACCAGTTTGCGCCTGACTTTTTTTGACAAAACTCCGGTGGGCGTTTCGACTACCCGCACGATCAATGACATTGAAGCGATTAATCAGATTTTTGCGGAAGGTGTTATCACGATGATTGCCGATATGCTGACGGTGATTGCGGTGATTGGGATGATGCTATACACGAGTTGGAAACTGACCTTGGTATGTATGCTCACGCTGCCATTTTTGTTGCTGGCGAGCTACGTTTTTCAAAAGAAAGTACGGGCGGCGTTTCAGATAGTGCGCACGCAAATCGCAGCGATGAACGCATTTTTGCAAGAGCGAATCACGGGGATGCGCACGGTGCAGATTTTTCACGCGGAGCAACAGGAAGCCAATAAATTCAAGGAGATCAACTACGAATATACCCGTGCCAACCTGAAATCTGTATTTTATTATGCCATTTTCTTCCCAGTGGTGGACGTGATTGCGGCGGCATCGCTGGGCTTGATGGTGTGGTACGGCGCACGCGGTGTGATCGGCAGTGATGTGACGCTGGGGGCTTTGGTGGCGTTTCCAATTTACATCAATATGCTGTTCCGTCCAATTCGAATGCTGGCGGATAAATTTAATACTTTGCAAATGGGTTTGGTTGCCTCCGAGCGGGTATTTGGCATTTTAGAACAAACGGATCGCATTGAGAATCATGGCGTTATAAAGCCAGAGAAATTCCGGGGAGAGGTCGAATTTGACCACGTGTGGTTTGCTTATAATGAAAAAGATTTTGTATTAAAAGATGTAACATTTAATATCGAACCCGGCAAAACCCTTGCCATTGTTGGCTCCACCGGCTCCGGTAAAACCACAATTATCAATTTATTGAATCGTTTTTATGATATTCAAAAAGGGCATATCAAAATAGACGGCACGGATGTAAGAGAATATGATCTGTATGCCATGCGGCGGCACATTGCGCTGGTGTTGCAGGATGTATTCTTGTTTTCAGGTTCGGTTTTGGAAAATATCACGATGCGCGACAGCCATATTACACGAGAACAAGTGATCGAAGCGGCGAAAATGATTGGGGCACACGATTTTATCATGCGGCTACCGGGCGGCTATGATTATCAAGTGATGGAACGCGGCGCGACTTTGTCAATGGGACAACGGCAGTTGATTTCTTTTGTGAGAGCGTTGGTTTTTGATCCAAATATTTTGATTCTGGACGAAGCAACTTCGTCTATTGATCCTGAATCTGAGGCAGTTATACAATATGCCATTGAAAAATTAATTGCAAAAAGAACGTCGATTATCATCGCACATCGCTTGACGACCATTCGCCATGCGAATAACATTTTAGTGCTTCACAAAGGCGAAGTACAGGAATACGGTCCTCATGAAGAATTGTTGAAAAATGAAGAGGGGCATTACCGTCAATTGTATGAAATGCAGTTTTTACAAATGGCAGAAGTATAATACAGTAGTAAACTGTTTATTATGATCGTAAATTGTTTACAATATTATATAATTTTTGTCAAATCATAATAATTCAGTGCGCCATTTCTTTTTTATTTAAATTTCTACCGTTTCTCCCAGTCGAGGAATCATTACCCCTTTAAAACCTTGCTGTAATAATAAGCCGCGAAACGCCTCTTGCACTTCCAGCAAGCCATGTACTAAAAATATTTGTTGCACACTTTCTTTCTGATTTTCTAAAAACCGCATCATTTCCCAGCGGTCGGCATGCGCCGAAAAAGAATCCATCACTTCCACCTGGGCGTTTACTTGCTTCATTTCTCCAAACAATTTGATTTCCGTAGCGCCATCTCGCAGCTTGCCCGCAGGCGTATCGGGCGAAGCGTAGCCCACGATGAGCACCGTATTGCGCTCATTTTCAATATTATTGTTCAAATGATGCTTGATGCGTCCGGCGTTTGCCATACCCGAAGAGCTGATGATAATGCAGGGTTCGTCGGAAGTATTCAGCGCTTTGGAGTCCTCCACATCTTGAATGTAAGTAAGCGAATTAAAGCCAAAAGGATTGTCGTCCGTGAGCATATACTCGCTAATCTGGGTGTCAAAACACTCTGGATGCGAACCATACACTGTTGTGGCGTTCACCGCCAGCGGGCTATCCACATATACTTGAATAGGCGGCAGTTCTTTGGCGGAGATCAATTGGTCGAGCATATAAACCAACTCTTGCGTACGCCCCACGCTAAAGGCTGGCACCAACACCTTGCCACGTTTCTCGACGCAAGTATTTTTGATAATTTTACAAAAATGCTCCGTTTCCGCTGGAGGGTTTTCATGGTCGCGATCACCATAAGTAGATTCACAAATGAGATAATCACAAGGTGGCATCGGCTGCGGGTCGCGCAAAATTGGGCGATTCGGACGTCCAATGTCGCCAGTGAACCCCAGAAAAGTTGTCTTTCCATTTTCTGTAATTTTCAAAGTCACTCCCGCGCTCCCCAGAATATGCCCCATATCAGTGAAGCAAACCTCTACCTGATCGTGCAATTTAAACCATTGGTTATAGCCGTAGCTGACAAATAATTGCATGGTTTTGCTTGCATCCTCCATTGTGTAAAGGGGTTCCTGCGCTTCCTTCTCCTCGTGTCGGATGGCACGCTCATATCGCCGATTAAAATATGCTGCGTCGCTCTCCTGAATTTTAGCACTGTCCATCAGCATAATGGTACACAAACTCCGCGTAGCGTGCGTGCTGCGAATCGGACCTTTGAAACCATCCGACACCAGCTTCGGAATACGCCCGGCATGGTCGATATGCGCATGCGACAAAATCAGCGTATCAATCTCCGCCGGATCAAACAGCCATTGATTGTTAAAATTCTCCATTTCCTTCGCATAGCCTTGGTACAAGCCGCAGTCGAGCAGGATTTTATAGCCGCTATCCAGCGTAATCAGGTGCGCACTACCGGTGACTTCGCGCGCCGCGCCGCAGAATTTGATTTGCATGGTAAAGTTTTATTTCAAGTTTTGTTGAAAAACTAAATAATAACCGTTAAAATGATGCTTTAATTTAAACATCGTAAAATTATTTATAAAATTTTCATCAAAGACTGCTTCCATTCTTTTCATTATCAAACTTTCCTCTGACTCATTATGACAAGGCAATAAAAAATTTAGTGTCCCCTCTTTAATTTGTGGATATTTTATGCT
>CAZFBN010000188.1:0-9157 GCA_964517145.1 uncultured Saprospiraceae bacterium | reverse complement strand
CGATTTACGATTTACGATTTATATATTCTAAATAACAGAGTTGAGGCTATTTGATAATCAATTAGATAGTCTAATATTTTTCAAAATATAAATCTATTGTAAAACTGTCAACGTCTGGCACGTAATCGTAAATACAAAATCGTACTTCATACATTAAAAAAGTTCAATCTGATTCTTCACAAAATCAGCGGTTTGTGTCATTTCTTTAGTTGGGGGAGCCAATCGGGGTAGCACGTGTTTCACCACCCGCAGTTTATGCGTATAACGACCTTCTGTAATATTATAAATACCAAAATGGTCAATATTATCAATGCGCACCTTGCCGTAGGCGTGAATCACCTGATTATTAGGCATCAAAATACCCACATGTGCGATGCGTCCTGCGCGGTCTTCAAAAAAAGCGAGGTCACCCGGTTTCGATTGTTCAATAAAATCAATCGTTTCTCCCATGAAAACCTGTTGAGAAGCTTCGCGAGGAAGGTGAATGGCTGCTATTTTAAATAAAATTTGAACCAGCCCGCTACTATCAATGCCAAAAGGCGAACGCCCGCCCGCCAAAGCTGGCGCATGCAAGTAACGCCGGGCAATGCGCAAGATAAAATCTGCCGTTGGTACCACATCGCTTGGAAAAACCGCCTGACCGCTGAAGGTGTAAATGGCATCAGCCAATTGGAATCGAATGCCATCAAAATTAGGCAACTGAGCGCCGAGCGTAATGGGCAGGAAAAAATCAGCGCCCATAACGGCTTGCGTCAATTCAAGATTATAGGCAAAATGTTCGTTGAATGTAAAAAATTCACTAGGCGTAATAGCTTGTAATTGATTACTTTCTGTCCAGCCGACCAGATTATCCCATTGGCAACGAATACGCGACCATCTTCGTCCTTTGGTTTCGATGGTTTCTACCAATTCGCCAAAAAGCAATTGCGATACCATTTCGCTGTTTTCGGATGGCGAGGATCGAATGGGAACAACGCTCAATGGGCAAATGTGATACATGCCGTTTTTAAGTTTATAATGAGGAGGAAGTTTAGAAAGTTTAGAAGAATAGCAAATTTATAATGAAAAGATGCTTCCTCCGCTAAAATTCTTTATCCCGCATAAATTTGTTCAAAAATAATAAAAAACTGTTAAAGTCCGTTCAGTTCAAGGTGCTTAATTTATGGAATGCCCAATTTCAAAATGGATTTTTTAGTTTTGTACGGAAATTCAAGAGGATTGTTTTACATATCAACAAATTGATAAATTCCCAAGAATGAAAAAAATTTATACGCTTTTTACATTGTGGGTCGTTTTTACAACTATCTTATCTGCACAGGATCAACACTTTACGCAATTTTATGCGTCACCGCTAACGCTGAATCCTGCTTTGACGGGTGTATTCAATGGCAGGTATCGCCTCGCTGTGGTCTATCGGGATCAATGGCGCAATGTGCTCGACGAGCCTTATGTAACAATGGGCGGCGCAATTGATACGCGTTTTCAACTAAAATCACGCCGTAAAGTAAAAAATGATGCGTTTGGAGTTGGTGTTCAATTCTTTAGCGATAGAGTACCTTCCGTAGATTTTTCTACCAATCAAGTAATGGTTTCCGGCGCTTTTCATAAATCTTTAAATAAAAATGCCAGCGAATTCCTGTCCTTAGGTTTTCAATTGGGCATCGCCCAGCGCAATGTGAATTACGAAAGACTTGATTTTGGCGATCAATTCAATGGCAACAACGGTTACACCGAGCCAACAAGTGAAGTATTGCCGGAAAATAATTTTTCTTACGGCGACATTGGCGTTGGACTGAACTATACGCTGTCGCCTCGGCGCGGCACAGCGTTTTTTTTGGGCGGAGCCATTCATCATATTACCGAGCCGCAGGTGAGTTTTTACATTGATAAAAATGCCAATGATGGCACGCAGTTTAATGGGAATAATAAATTGCATCGCAAATACACGGCGCATATTGGTATGCAAATTCCACTCGGACCTTACGTGCAACTGCTTCCGCGCGCCATGGGCTACCTGCAAGGACCGCACCTGGCAATGAATGCGGGCTCCAACGTGCGTTTTTTGATAAATGACCGCAGTGGCACGGCGCTTCATGTGGGTGGCTGGGCACGTCCGGTGCGCAATGAAGACAGCAGCTTTAAGCTGGATGCGGCGGTGGTGATGCTGGGTTTGGAATTTAATAATTTCCTGCTGGGCTTTAGTTATGATGCAAATTTAAATTCTTTAAGCGGCACGGCGGGGCGTCGGCAGGGCGCGTTTGAAATTTCGCTGGCATTTTTGGGGCAGTATGAAGATGATACGGTGCTGTGCCCGAGTTTTTAAAATATAGCTATTATTTATAATTTTTATTTGACGTTAGGAAGTAAGTGTGGCACATTCCCAAAAAATCATAAAAAACAGAATCATCTTAATAATCAGTAGCGCAAACGGATTAAAAAATTAGATTTGTAAATTTCATCAAAAGCAAACAAGTTCAAAATTTTTATATTTATTTTTATAAGATGAATTATGGCAAAAGGTTTGATAATCAGTTGAGTTTTTACTGGATGAATCAGATTATAATGGTGGTAAAATAAATGTAGCAAGCGAAACAACGCCATTGCAAGTATCTGATTTTGAATCAGATGCAAGTGTAAAGATGCTTAGAATATTTTAAAGTTATTTACGTATTACTTTAAAAACCTATAAGGTCTGGGAAACCTTATAGGTTTAATAACAACATAATATTACTATAATTCTATATTTTCCACTATTTCTAAACCATACCCGATCAAGCCTACGCGCCGCCGTGGATGATTGGTGATGAGTCTGATTTTTTCAATACCCAGGTCTCGTAAAATTTGTGCTCCGATGCCAAAATCCCGCTGCGACATATCGGAACGTTCCGCATGTTCATCTTCTTGCTGATGTAAGTAGTTCAAAATGAATTCGTTCTTCTCGCTGTGGCGCATACAAAGCACCACGCCTTTGCCTTCTGCGGCGATGAATTGCAGCGCTTTTTCAATTTGTGCGCCATAGTCTTCGAGCAGAAAACCAATCACATCGCCGGTTTCACTGGATGAATGCACGCGCACCAATACCGGCTCCTCCACATGCCAACTGCCTTTTTTCAACGCCAAGTGAATATCCTGACTCGTGTGATCACGATAAGCGACTATTTCAAATTCGCCGTATTTCGTCATTTTTTTTACGGTCAATTCCTGCGTCACCAGCCGCTCTTTCAACATCCGATACGCCACCAAATCTTTAATGGATATAATTTTCAAATCATGTTTTTGGGCAACTTTTATCAACTCCGGCAAACGCGCCATCGTGCCATCTTCATTGAGAATTTCAACCAGCACCCCTGCCGGATAAAACCCTGCCAGCTTTGCCAAATCTATCGCTGCTTCGGTATGCCCCGTGCGCCGCAGCACGCCACCCGTCTTTGCCCGCAAGGGAAAAATATGCCCCGGACGCGCGAAATCATTGGCTTTGACGTTAGGATCGATCATAGCGCGGATGCCCGTAGCGCGGTCGTAAGCGGAAATGCCTGTCGTACAGCCGTGCCCGATCAGATCAATGGAAACTGTGAAAGCCGTCTCATGCAGTGCCGTATTAGAAGAAACCATCATATTTAACTCCAGTTCATCCGCACGTTTTTCGTCAATCGGCGTACAAATCAAACCCCGCCCGTGGGTTGCCATAAAATTGATGATTTCAGGCGTTACTTTTTCAGCAGCACAGATGAAATCGCCTTCATTTTCGCGGTCTTCGTCGTCCACGACAATGATTACTTTGCCGGCGCGAATGTCTTCAATGGCTTCCTCGATGGTATTGAGTTGAAAATTTTCCAGCTTGTTTTTTTTCACGAGTTCCATAACATCATTTGAAAATTCCATATTTATTTGACTTTAAAAGCTAGAGCTTTACGAGTTATATGATTGCTTAAAAAAATTATCCAGCACTGCGGTTGCGGATTGCCAGCTAAAATGCGTTGCTACAAAATTCCTTGCGTGCGCACCCGTTTGTTCGCGCAAAGCGTCATCAGTCAATAAACGGGCGGCAAAATTGGCAAATTCCTCGGCTTTTTCCGCTAAAAATATTGTCTGATTAACATCGGCATGAATTGCATTGTTTACCTGTGGAGTGGTAATGCAGGGCAATCCGCATGCCATTGCTTCCAAAATTTTATTCTGTTGACCGCTTCCCAGGAAAATAGGCGCCACAAATAATTTGGCAGACCAGTACGCTTCCCGAATATCATCCAACCAGCCCGAAATATGCACGTTTTCACTTGCCAGGCTTTTCACCTCTGCGGTTGGGCGCGCCCCGGCAATGAGCAATTTTATTTGGGGAATTTGCTGTTGCAACACAGGTAAAATGGTTTTGACCAAAAATTTCGCAGCTTCCACATTAGGATGGTACCCCATATTGCCCACAAAAACCAGGTCATATTTCTTAGGATAACGCAAATCGGGCTGAAAAAATTCAACATCTACGCCATTGGGCACCACGGCAATATGCTTTTTATCTGCAATATGTAACAAATCTTTATCCTGTTGGGAAATGATGGTACAATAATCAAAAACAGTGGCAACTTGCTGCTCGTATCGTTGTAATCTCCTGGTTTCCAGTCGAAAAAGCCATCGTAGCCAAAACGAGGAACGTTCGGCGCGACGCTGCATCCCGACAGAAAAGGCATCCTGATAATCCATTATTTTAGGAATATCCAAATCCATTACATAAGGTGCCATTCTAACCAATTGACAATAAATGAATTCGGGTTGCAATGATTGTATAATGTGATGAATTTTATTTTTTACAGAAGCATTATAAAAATAACTGACCTGCAAGGGCATTCCCGACAGAAATCCGCGAATTAAATTATAAAAGATTTGCCATTTTGATAAAGGAAGGACATGAATGTTATTACAATATGCTTGTAAATGCGCCAAATGTTCCGATTTTACCGGATATTCATTTAGTGCAATTAAAGTAATATCATGTTTTTGACTCAGTTGTTTAATTTGATGATATAAACGCAGCTTATCGCCTTTTTCAAGCGGGTAAGGAAAACGAGATGCAAGGATGACTAATTTCAAGGTTTTCAGTTTATTGTTGAAGCTTGAGGTTGATTTTACAAAGTTAGCTGTTGAACCTCAAACCTCAAACTTTAAACCTCTTGCAAAGAAAGCACTTTGGGTTGTTCCGGCAACAATTGGGTGTAAGCTTGCAGTAATTGTTGCGCAATTTCCTGATTGTCATACTGTTGCAACACAAAACGACGTGCCTGCTCGCTTATTTTTTGTGCAAAAGTAGCATCTTGATGGCACAAAGCAATGGCTTCCACAAATGATGCGGCGGTGTCTGCC
The DNA here is from genome assembly GCA_964517145.1 of uncultured Saprospiraceae bacterium. Classification (GTDB taxonomy): domain Bacteria; phylum Bacteroidota; class Bacteroidia; order Chitinophagales; family Saprospiraceae; genus JADJNW01. Next base: position 3,802 of record CAZFBN010000188.1, on the reverse strand, counting down.
AGCAACACTTCCCGATGCGGCGTCGCGTCGATGCCTTCCAATCCCATGCTGGTCGTGATGACCACTCTGCCCAGCGCCATGCCTTCCAGGATTTTGACGCGCATGCCACTACCGGAAAACAAAGGAACAATCATCACAGAATGTTTATTTATAAATGCCGAAGCATCAGCTACTTCGCCATGAAAAACGACATTAGGCAAATTTAATTGCTTTAGCCAATTTGGTGCATTCCGACCGGCAATATGAAAGTGGAGATGGGGAAATCGTTGGTGCAATTGTTGCCAGACTTCCTCCAGAAACCAGCGCAAGCCCTCCTGATTGGGCATCCAATCGAGCGAACCGATGAACCCCAGCGATAATTCCTGCTGAAAACTGGAAAAATCCGTTTGATAATCTTTGGCGTTGACCCCAACCGGAGCGACCACTGCCGCATTTTGGTAGCCGAGGTATTGAAAAATATCCAAATCGCGCTGCGTGATAGGTACGAGCAAATCGTAATTTTTAAGTTGCTCTATCTCATATCGTTGTAACTTTTTTGTCAAATGCTTTAAATACCATTTTTTAGGCAAAAAACGAGAATTGAACGCCACGCGGTGCCAGATTTCGTGTTCTACATTGTGCGCACGCATGGAAATTTTAGCTTTGGAATATTGGCGAATCGTCGGAATGTACGGCGCTAAATAAGGCGATTCCAATTGTATAATATCGAATGCCTGCGATTGTAATAACTGAATCAATTTATGATGAAAAGCAGCGGATTCAAAACGGGAAATATGATATGATTTTTTAGAAAATAAATTTGTGAAAGCAGCCCATGGCTTTAAACGATTGTCAATCAACTCGGTATGAATGGCAGCGTAATGATTAAAATGAGCGGGCAGTTGTGTAATATCATAAAAATGTTTAGTCGTATTCATAGACAACAGCGTTACTTCGCACCCCAATTGGTGTAAAGATTTGCTGATGCTATTCACTGCGATTGCTTCACCGTCTTTCAGGGGGTAAGGAAATTTTTTGCAGAGTTGAAGTATTTTCATATGTTGGGTGTCTATTTTTTGTTATCGAACTTGGTTATTTCAATGGAAAGTTTCCGTTTAACCAAACACAAATAACAATAATTTTAATATGTCGGTTTTTGGCGAAAATATCGTACTACAAGCGTGGAATAAAGATAGTTTTTTTACACCTAAAAGTAAACGTCTGCCTGAAAGAAAAATTGAACAAGATTTAATATTTTTTATAATCGCAAGATTTTCAATCTATTCCCTTATTCCATTCTTCCAAAATTCCCACATTCCAAAAATCCTTCATTCCAATTTTACGATCATTCCATCACCACCTCATCTTCCTTTGACCAGGGCGGCGACACGATACAAATAAAACGCAAGGTACTATCGCCCTCATTTTCAACATATTGCTCCACGCCAGCCGGAATGAGTACCAAATCATTGGGTTGCATGGATTGCGCCTGACCGCCCACATAAGCGATGCCATTTCCTTCTAATACGAGATAAACTTCCGTTTGGTTTTTTAAAATGTGCGGCAAAGATGCAGCGCCAGCCTCCAGCTCAGCAAAAGCCACGCTGTACGGCAAGTCCACGTCATCATTTTTTGGGTGCAGCCATTCGCGGATTTTCGTAGCATCCCCGGCGGTAAAAGCAGCAATTTGATCCAGTGATTTTTTTAACATATATGAAGAATGGAATGTTGGAAAATTGGAAAATTTGGAATATTGGAATGTTGGAATGTTGGAATGTTGAAATAGTGGATTCCAACATTCCAATTTTTCCAAAAAAAAGTTAGGGTTTTATCGTTGTATTATTTTCCCGATTGGCATCTGCCAGGCGCTTGGAAGGATCGATTTCTACGTTGCTCACCTCCGCACGCGGGCGCGGAATGGTAAAATCATAAGTCGGATTGGTCCACTGCCAGTCGGGCAAAATTGTAAATTTTATACTCGGATTTTCCTGCGGTTTGGTGCCGCGCATCAGGTCGAGCGGAATGTAAAATAGCTCCTGCGAGCCATCACTGTAAGTCACCAGCACGTCCAGCGGCATAGGAAAGACGCCCGGTTTCGCAATGCTTACCTTGGTTTTGTTAGAAGTATCTTCTGCAATTGCCCCAAGCGCATAATCAATTGTGTGTGTTGAATTTACAAAATATTCTTTGTACCAATCCAATTCAAGACCAGCCTGCTTTTCAAATACCCGAACCATGTCATTCACATTTGGATGTTTGAATTTCCAGGTATCAAAATAACGCAGAATTCCTTTGTCAAAAGCATCTTTGCCAATGATGTACTCCAACTGATGCAGGAAAACCGCGCCTTTATTGTAAGACGCCAAGCCATAGGCATAATTGGTCAAAAAATGATCGGAATGCGTCGTCAGCGGCTCTTCGCGTCCACTTTCTGCCAGTGCAAAATAACCAGCATAAGAACCGCCCTGCGGATTGTCACGAGGCTTCAGCCCAGGAATGACGCCGTTTTTAGCCAAATTATCCGTCACCACATTCGTGGCATAAGAGGTAAACCCTTCGTCCATCCAGGCGTACAAACTTTCATTGGTGCCGAGCAACATCTGAAACCACGTGTGCATCAATTCGTGAATGGAAACACCCACCAAACTATGCAGCGAGCGCTCGCCCGTTATCAGCGTGCCCATCGGGTACTCCATGCCGCCGTCGCCCCCTTGAACAAACGAATACTGCTTGTAAGGATACTTTCCATAGGTTTTATTGATAAAATCAAACGCTTTGTCCATGATTTTCGGGAGTTGTTCCCAATTATCCGTGGTGCGCTCGCCTTTTTGATAATAAAAATGCAAGGTCAAACCATCCGGGCGTTCAAGCTTCGTGTGCGTGTAATCGGGGTCGGCTGCCCACATAAAATCGTGCACATTGGGCGCTACAAAATGCCAGGTCAGCTTGTCGCCTTTTACTTTCACCTCTTTATCGGTATAACCGTGACCGATTTGTTCAGGATTTTGCAAATAGCCAGTGCCGCCGATGACAAATTTTTTATCAATGGTAATTTTCACATCAAAATCGCCCCAAACCCCATAGAATTCGCGGGCTACATAAGGATTGGCGTGCCAGCCCTGATAATCATATTCACTTAATTTTGGATACCACTGCGCCATGGAGTAAGCAATCCCTTCCTCACTATCGCGTCCGTTGCGACGGATTTGCACAGGAATTTGCGCATCCCATTCCATATCAAATGTAGCTTTTGAATTAGGCATAATCGGCTCATTCAGCGTCACTTCCAGGATGGTACCTTCCACTTCATATTTTACGGCTTTCCCATTTTGCTTCAGCGAGCGGATTTTTTCATAGCCTTGTTCTTCCGGTTTCAGACTGGCAATGCGGCTGCCCACGCGGCGGTCGGCATCGGGCAAAGTGCGCGAACGCACGTCCATCATGCTACCCGGCTGGAAAGCATTCAAATACAAATGATAAAAAACTTTATGAAGTGTGTCTGGTGAGTTGTTGGTATAGACCAAATTTTGTTTGCCCTTGTATTGATGCTTGGTCACATCAAAATCAATTTCCATTTTATAATCAACCTTTTGCTGCCAGCGGTCGGCTTGTCCAAATGCGATCTGCGCAAACAACAGGACTATCAGAGTCCCAAGCGAACATTTCCGAGATTTCATCATCTATCCTAAATTTTTTGATTGTAGAAAAAGAAACGTTGAACAGCGCCAGGATGTTTTGTGCGGCGCGTTTTGTCAAAAATATTCAAAATTTTGAAAAGCGAATCCGATTTGCTTCTCAACAAGCAAAAAGTCCAAAAAACTAA
>CAZFBN010000187.1:0-9240 GCA_964517145.1 uncultured Saprospiraceae bacterium | reverse complement strand
TCCTGAGGATGCTTCTCTTATATGTCAATCTTTTTAATTTTTAACAGCTTCTAAATGTTCAAAAAAATTAGGAATAATTATTGGCAAAATGCTTCAATATAATCCAGAAGCAAGATTTCCTAGTTTGAATAAAACGAAAGAAGCAATTGAAAACTATAAAGGAAAACGGCATTCAAAAAAAGATCCAAAACTTTCAAATGCTACGCAAATGGTAAAAGACAGCTACGACCGATGTAAAAATCAAGATGATTTTATCAAATTGTTTTATGATGATTTTTTTACAGAAAGCAAAGAATCGAGTAAAAAATTTACTGATTTTGAAGAACAAAAGAATAAATTGGATATAGCTATTGATAGACTCGTAAGCTTATCATTTTATGGATTAGATAAAGATATGGTTAAAGATTGGTCAAAAAGGCATAAAGAAAGAGGTGTCACTTTTATGGAATACGAGTTATTTTCCAATATATTGATAAAACATATTGAAATTACCGATAAGGAGAATTGGGATGAGGAACTAAAGCAATCATGGGAATATTTATTAAAAGAAGTCATAAATAAAATGAAAAAATATTCAATATAGGGTTAATTTTTGCTACGATATATCCTTCGCCTCCACTTCCAAGCCCTCCAGCACCACCGACTGTACTTTCTCCGTGGCATCCGCAAAAGCGTGTAAGGCGTACTTATTCTCTTTCAAAATATAAATTTCAATGCTTTGATTATTGGGATCCACGAGCCAGTATTCTTTGATTTTGAATTGTTCATAAATAGCCATTTTCTCAATACGGTCGCGTTTGATGGAGCTGGGAGAGATAATTTCGACGACTAGATCGGGTACACCATTTACAATGCCTTCTTCTTCATCTATGATAGCAGCATTGGCTTGGCTTATGTAAATCAAGTCAGGCTGCGGAGCATTTTCATTACTTAACACAACATCCACAGGGGCAAAGAAGACCTCTCCGACCTGGGACTGTAAAACAAAATCTTCAAAGCGGCGAACGAGTTTCCTCAATACACGCTGATGAGTAATGTGTGAGGCTGATTTTCTCACAATTACACCATTTAATAATTCATATAAAAAGGCATCATTATCAGGGAATTCCATTTCCCGAAACGCGCGGTAGGTCATTTTTTTAGCTGCGATGGTCATGTCCCTCTTTTTTTGGGTTAAAATAAGCATTTTTTGAGGAAAAAGCAAGCAGCTGCGCGAGCTTTGAATATTTACAAAATCGCATCAAATAGCAGATTTAATAAAAAAAATGTGCCACACTTTGGAAGTGCGGCACATTGTATCGTCATATTATAAAAACTATGCCTCCACCATCTCCTGCTTATGCGCTTCGATCAAGCGCTGCTGGATGTCACCAGGTACAGGGCTGTACTCGGCGAAGGTTTGGTGGAATTTCGCGCGCCCCTGCGAGAGTGAGCGCAGCGTGGAGGAGTATTGATACAGTTCGGCGAGTGGCACACGGGCGAGGATTTTCTGATAATGTCCCTCTGCTTCCATGCCAAGGATGATGGCGCGGCGCGTCTGGAGGTCGCCCATGATTTCACCCATTACATCATCATTACATAATATTTCGAGATTGTAAATAGGCTCCAATATTTGCGCACCGGCACCTTCAAAAGCTTTTTTGAAGCCCTGCACGGCAGCAATCATAAACGCCATATCGTTGGAATCCACAGGGTGCATTTTACCATCGTAAATGCAGACACGAATGTCCTGACATTGTGATCCCGTAAGCGGACCTTCTTCCATTTTTTGTAAAATACCTTTCTTAATGGCGCTAGAGAAGCGGTTGTCAATGGTGCCGCCCACCACACACCAATAATATACGAGTTTACCGCCCCAAGGAAGTTCATCTACCTCCCGTTGTTTCACATTAAGATCCGCTGGATCAGGCATGCCTTCAAAATAAGGCTCAATGCGCAGGTGCACCTCTGCAAACTGCCCCGCTCCACCGCTCTGCTTTTTGTGGCGATAATCGGCGTTGGAGACTTTGGTAATGGTTTCGCGATACGGGATGCGCGGTTCCATAAACTCCATCGTGACGCCATATAATTTTTCGATGCGATTGCGAATCAAATCCAAATGCAACTGCCCCTGCGCATGCAAAATGGTCTGCTTCAGCGTAGCCGATTGTTCTACCACAAGGGTTGGATCCTCTTCGCCTATGCTGTGCAAAGCCTTCATCAGCTTCTCCATGTCGTTTTTGCTCGGTGGATTCACCGCTACACGGACGCGTGCTTCCGGGAAGTGGATCGGGTCAATTTCACGATCTATACCCTTGATATTCAACGTGTTATTAGTATGCGTACTTTTTAATTTGACCGTTACACCCAAATCACCCGCTTGCAATTGATTGACTGCCTCCCGATCTTTGCCATTGGCAAGATAAATTTGTCCGAATCGTTCAGAAGTGCGATTGTTTGCATTAATCAGTTCATCTCCAGCGTGTAATGTACCAGAAAAAACTTTAAAATAAGAAACAACGCCTACTTTTGGTTCGGATACTGTTTTATAAATAAAAACCGTAGTAGCATCTTTTGGATTAGCTTCTAAGGTGCCGCCCCCCAGCAATGCTGCTGCTGGACGATCTGCGGGCGAAGGACAAACATCGTTGATAAAGCCCATGATCCGTCCCGTGCCCATATCGCGCACTGCCGAGCTGCAAAAAACCGGGAAAATTTGTTGATTGGCAATAGCAATACACAAGCCCTGCGCCAATTCTTCCTCTGTTAAATTGCCATTTTCAAAATAATGTTCCATCAGCGTTTCGTCGTTTTCGGCAGCTGCCTCTACGAGTGCGCGGTGCATTTCGTCGGCACGCGCCTTTTCGCTGTCAGGAATCGGAAGTTTCTCTGGTTTGCCGCCTGCATCAGGGAAAACGTACATCACCATACGCAGGGCATCCACTATTTTATTAAAGCCAATACCCGGATTCAACGGGTACTGAACAGGCAAAACCTTGTGCCCAAAGCGCGACCGCGCCTGCTCCAAGGTGGTGTCATAATCTGCCTTTTCGTGATCTAACTGATTGATAACCAGCAAGGCAGGCGTTTGAAATTGTTCGATGTATTCCCAAATGATTTCGGTGCCTACTTCCACGCCATTTTTGGCATTGAGCAGCATCACCGCTGTGTCGGCTACTTTTAAAGCCGAAATAACCTCGCCGATGAAATCATCAAATCCCGGCGTGTCAATAACGTTGATTTTAGATTCCTTCCAGGAAGCATGAATGAGTGTGTCAAAAATAGAATTACCGCGCTCGTGCTCGATGTCGGTGTAGTCGCTTACAGTATTCCCCTCTTCAACGGTGCCCCGGCGAGAGATACCCTTTGCTTCAAAAAGCATCGCTTCTGCAAAAGTCGTCTTGCCGGAGCCTGAATGCCCCAGCAACGCTACGTTCCTGATGTGCTTGGTGTCAAATTCCATAAGACAGGATTTTTAGTTGGTTAGAAAATTGGGCAAATGAAGCCGGAATCAAGATGACGGAAATCAGGCATAACAATGACTTTCATTGGTGTACCTGTATTTTGGCTCCATCCCCGGTTTAGTCGCTTCCAAGATGTAGTGTTGCCATCTACATCAAAAACCAAATGTTGTTTTACGTTTCTGGAAGAAATGGGAAGGAAATTAGGGATATTAATCGAAATAGCAAAATAATCAGGTAAAAAAATAATGTAGTATATGAATCTTTAAGATTTTGAGTAAAGTTTATATAAAATAAGGTTTCTCGCAGATGCGCGCGGATATGCTGCGCAAATGTTCGCAGAAAGCGAACAAATCCGTGTTCATCTGCGGTGCTAATGTTTATCGAGATTTGTGAATAGCTGCGAGAAATGGTCAACATCTAAAAAAAAGCAGGAGCGCGGATTTTGACGCTTAAAAAATTTTTTCATATGAAAAATAAATTCTAATTTTAGCCGTTCAATCAGAAGATTCTAAAAATTGAGCTAATACTTATATTAAAATTCCTGCTTTGAGGAAACAGGGACAAATTTCCACGGAGCTTGGCTATTCTGACATACATACCCTGAGAGAACACCAATGGTGGAATAGCCGGAGCAGCAATAACTGACTCCGGCATTATTTTTCGTTTTTTCCGTTCCGGCAAATGGGAAACTTCCACTCTTCCAAAATTCCCTATTCCAACAAAATCTCATCCAGCAGATGCGGATCATCATTTAGAGATTGAAAATGCTTCATGCGGAAGCGTCCCGCGGAATTCATTAAGTTTTTTGCCATTTTATCAATAGCGACCATCGAAAGCACTGTTTGAATATAGGCTTCAATCAAATCGTCCACGCCAATGCCCAGCCGGTTAAAATCGCGCCGATCCATCAGGATCAAGCGATTGGTATCACTGTCCCAGCCGCCATCGCCGAGTTTGATCGAAAGATTGGTACCCAAAACATCCCAAGACTTGTCGCCTTCTTCCAGCGTATCTTCCAGGGGCTTGCGCGCGCGACGCGCATACACGCACAGCGGCTTAATGCCATTTTCCGTCCAACTCACCATCATGCGCAAATCGGCAACGTAGGTTTTGCCTTTTGAGTTAGGAATGGTGCCCACATGATACAATTTGCCCGCCGAACTCGTTGAGCTCCAATGATAATTGCCAATCAAACTTTGCACAATGAAGCGATCATACGGAAAATCAAGTTGCATAAAAGCATCCAGTTCCTGCGGTGTCACAATCGTAAACACACCTTGCCCGGCATTGCTGTAAGGCACTTTCACCACCGCCTGACCGCCCATGGCGTCCACCCATTTAGGAATGTCTTCTTTTTGCACATCCCAGATGGTTTCTGGCGTTTTGATGCGCAAGCCGCTGCGTTCCAATTCTTCGTTGAAAGTGGTATATGCCTTCGCTGCAACCATCTTGTTACGACCACCAGCCAAGCAGGCAATCGTTGGATTTAAAATCCTGGTTTTGGTATGCAACGGAATGCGGCTCCAGGGGCGCTGCGTCACGTAGCGAAACGCCGCACGAATGGGCTGCCAAATGCCTTCGCTGTCGCGCACTTCCATGACACTATCTACAAAACGTACCGGTGGATTCGTATCTTGTTGATAAAAAGGTGCATAGAGCACTTCCTCTCCAAAAATTTCTGCGATAATCGCCGCATAACCAGAGGCTTCCATTGGATTTTTGTCGTAAATGACCGCTAGTTTACCCTGGATGCTGCTGCCGCGTCGGCGCAGGTAAGGAATGAACGTCTCTTCAATCAAAGTGCGGTAGCTGCCTTGTTCTTTAAAGTCTTCCAGCAAAGGCATCGATTTCTGACCACTTGGGCAAGAATTATTTTCAATGACCACCATTTGGCGCCTGCCGCTGGCAGAAGTCACGTTTATTAGGTCGGCACCTCCCCACAGGAAGTATTTGCATTCATAATTCAGCAGTTCGCGCAGGGTCTCAGGATTAACGGTAGGGTGTAAATGACAATACCGATTGATGATGCGCTCCTGTTCCAAGCTAATAAAAAAATTGACCATCGGATGGATTGTCGCATTAAACGCCTTAGGATACCAGTGCTTATGAGCCTCAAATTCGCCAGGCTGCACGGTCAAGGCGTTGACGGCTGTTGGGTTACTCGTTTCGAGCATTGTGTTCAAAATTTGATGTAAAGATGGAATAAATTCTTGATGAAAACTACCAGTCGTAATCGTCATTCTTGAAGAAAAAAAAGGCAGTGCTTCTTGTTCAGATAACACTGCCCTGCATAATCCCAAAAACCAAAAAAATTTTTTTATGCGTTCAAAATGAGCATCAATTCAAATCATTTTTTCTTTCAGTCGCCACTACGCATCCATCCAGTCAAGCTCAGGCGGTCGCGCGTAGCCGGTAGCACTTCATGTTCGAGTATTTCACTTTTAAAACAAACCAAACGTCCGCCGAGGGGCATCACGTCTATTGCTTTTTTATTGTCTTCATTATCAGGCACATACAAACGAATTTGCCCGCCATCTTCCTGTTTCCAATCTTCATTCAAATAGCAGACAACCGAGACTTTTCTCGATCTCGTTTTATGAAAAACATCCAAATGGCGTTTGTAAAAAGAACCCGCCGGATACAACGCAAAGTGCAACTCCATCCTTTGAATACCCAAAAAACAAGTCTCATTCAAATATTGTGCCAATGCTTCCAGCCGATCCAAAATAAATTGACAATCGAGTGACAAATTTTCGCGATCAATCCAGCGAATGTAATCGCCGCGAATGTCCTCCCGCTGCTGGTATTCCTGCCCTTTGCCTATGCCCGCCGCTTTGAATTCTCCTTGTTGAAAACGTTGACGCAGCTCCGCTTGCAATTGTGTTAACTCGTTCTTATTCAAAAAGTGATCCGCCACTGCATAATCCTGCTCCACCAGGCTATCTACAATCTGTTCAAACACTGTATTCACTTGTCAAATTACAGGCTTCAATAATAAAGCAAAGATATGATCTTGTGACCAAAGAAACTCGCATTTTTAAATAAAATTTATTTTTAATTTTTTGAATTATGAATTGCAAATTAGTAAGTATACTGTTATAGAAAAATAATCCCCTTGGAAACATAGCACAATACTGCTATATTTCCCTGCACCAGTGCAATTGCGAATGCAATCAACCTAACTAAACTGCGCCTTTACGCTACGCTTCTTCCTCTTGCAGCCAAAAGTTCTTGTTGTTTTTGTATTTTTTCTCTTTTGGTTGAAGTTTGCGCGCTTTCAGGCGTACTTCGGATTCTTGGATGTCCCGCTTTTTGAGTCGCTGTTTCTTTTTCTTCTGGTCTTCCTTGCGTACCATGATTGTCAAAAAAATTTTTTAAGACAAAATTATAAGCTGTTGTCGAATTTTTCAAGAGGGGAATGGGTTATAAATAGTTTGCAAAGAGCACGGAAATTGTAATTACTCAAAACAATGCACTGCTTATTTTTGTAAAAGTAGCGACCTTTGTGGGAGACTTGAGACGATAGAAACGGAGCGCCGAAGGAATGAAGTGATAATCGATAATAAAAAATAAATGGAAGTTGCAACAAAAATAGAACTGCGCAACCTGCGCTTTGAGGATTACCTCGATCTGAAGGAAGCAATGATTGAAGCCTATTCGGGCATTGGTGGCGAATATTGGGATGCGCGCGAGATTAAAAAATTGTTGAAAATTTTTCCGGAAGGGCAATTGGCGATCTTAGTGGACGGCAAGGTGGTGGCTTCGGCGCTTTCTTTGATTGTTAATTATCGAAAATTTGGCGATAAGCATACCTATCAACAAATAACGGGCAATTACACCTTTAATACCCATGACCCGGATGGCGATGTGCTGTACGGCATTGAATTGTTTGTACACCCTAGTTATCGGGGTTTGCGCTTGGGACGACGCTTGTACGATGCCCGGAAAGAGTTGTGCGAAAATTTGAATCTACGCGCCATTGTGGTGGGCGGTCGCATTCCAAATTATAAAGATTATGCAGATGCTTTGTCACCGCGTGAGTACATTGACAAAGTAAAATTGAAAGAAATTTATGATCCGACCCTGACCTTTCAGTTGTCGAATGATTTTCACGTGAAAAAAATTCTGGAAGGCTATCTGCCAGGCGATACGGAATCCAAAGAATTTGCAACCTTGCTGGAATGGAACAACATTTATTACCAGGAAAAAGAATGGCTCATCAATGCGCCCAAAGAAGTAGTGCGCCTGGGCATTGTGCAGTGGCAGATGCGTTTATTTGAAAACTTTGAGTCGCTGGTGGAGCAGGTCGAATATTTTGTGGATGCGGTGAGCAATTATAAATCCGATTTTATTCTCTTTCCTGAATTTTTCAATGCGCCGCTCATGGCACCTTACAATCATTTGGGGGAGGCATTGGCAATCAGGGAGTTAGCGAATTTTACAGACCCCTTGCGCCGGAAATTTGTGGAATTTGCCATGTCATACAATGTCAACATCATTACGGGCAGTATGCCAATTGTTGAAAATGGTAAGTTGTTGAATATCTCCTACTTATGTCGGCGCGATGGCACCTGGGAAAGTTTCTACAAAATTCACCCCACGCCTTCGGAAGTGAGTGCCTGGGGTATGGTGGGCGGTGATAAGCTGGAAGTATTCGATACCGATTGCGGACGCATCGGCATTCTGATCTGCTATGATGTGGAATTCCCGGAGCTGGCGCGCATTTACGCGGAGCAAGGCATGCAAATTTTATTTGTGCCTTTTTTGACCGATACGCAAAACGGATACAACCGCGTGCGGCGTTGTGCGCAGGCGCGAGCCGTGGAAAATGAATGTTATGTAGCAATTGCGGGCTGTGTAGGCAACCTGCCGAAAGTAAATAACATGGATATTCAGTTTGGACAATCGGCTATTTTCACGCCTTCCGATTTTCAGTTTCCACTCGATGCCATCAGCGCGGAAGCAACGCCTAACACGGAGATGACGATCATTGCGGATGTGAATATGTCTTTGCTAAAGGAATTGCATGAGTTTGGCAGCGTGCAAAATTTGAAAGATCGCCGCAAGGAATTGTATCAACTGCGTTATAAAAAGCGGAAATAAAAGGCAGTCGTTTTCTTTTGGAAGCGCGCCGACAATCCGATTTTATCCATTCAACTACATACTGTTATTAAACCAAAGGCAACGAATGTTAAATATGTTGTTAATTAGTAACGAAAAATTTGCTTGCCATTATACTTTGATATACATTGGATCGTTGTTGGGTAAACGCATCTACAACAATAAGTTAGCAGCTTCTTGTTAAAACATTAAAAATTGCAACTTTTTGTAAACAATCATGGTTATTCAAACGTCTGAAGTTTGATTAATCAGTCCATTGAACATATTCCAAAACACTGAAAATTTTATGAATCATGCCGGTACGTCAAAAAACGAAAACACAGTATGTGGAACACAATGAAGAGCATGTAGGTGAAGAAATGAAACCTTTTGTAGCTTTACTTGCAACGCAAGAAAACCAGATGGAAAAAAGCACTACTTCTACCTCAATCGTAACAAGCAACTCGCAAGCCAATCGCGCCAACAAGCCAAAGGTACGTTTTTGGAGAAGAATTACCGCTTTTTTTAGCTAAGCAGCTTGTCGCAACGCTTCAGATTAATTTTTTATTTAATTCAAATCTTCCGGTGGAGGATTTGAATTAAATAAATTTTTTTTGTTAAAATCTATGTTTACTAAAAATTTCGGTAGAACTAAACAAGTAATGCTAGGGAAAAAAGAAAGGTTAAATTAGCGAAA
>CAZFBN010000186.1:0-9312 GCA_964517145.1 uncultured Saprospiraceae bacterium | reverse complement strand
TGCGTTTACTTGCTATTAGATGTGGAAAAACTTAATTTTTAACAGCTTCTTAAAGCTTGAAAATGAAAAGAATTTGTCGGAAATTTTAGCGTTTTGAAAACATCAGGGGCACTCAAACTTTTTGTAAAAGAGAAGCCCTTTAATTGTCGGTTGGCTGTCCAAAAAATTTGTTTAAGACAATTTTAACGGCTAACGCGCACGATTTGAACCACTTCTCGCTTTTAACTATTGTTAATGAAAAGGAGCATTTAAACCCAGCGCCGCGGAGTTCGCATAGATTGTAATTTACTGGTTATCAGATGTGTTGTGTTTTGCGCCTCCGCGTGAAATCATAAATAAAAACTACAATCAATTACTTATTTATATTGAGCTATTGAATAAAATTTCGCATTCCAATAAAAACGTTCTTCATATGAACACATACAGATATAGTTTTATTCTACTGCTTTGGCTAGCTTGGGCGTCTGCCGCGCAGGCGCAGTATTTTGGTCGAAACAAAGTGAACTACGAATCTTTCGATTTCAAAGTACAGCAAACGCCACATTTTGACATTTATACGTATATGGAAAACGAGGAATATCTCCGAGAATTTTCCACCTGGACGGAAGCCTGGTACCGATTGCACCAGCGCGTTCTGCGCGATACTTTCGTTGCCCGAAACCCCTTGATTTTGTACAACGATCATGCCGATTTTCAGCAAACCAATGCCATTTTTGGTCAGGTTGGTGTAGGTACAGGTGGTGTGACGGAGGCTTTTAAAAATCGTGTGATTCTGCCGATTGCCCCTTCCAACCAGCAAACGCACCACGTATTAGGGCACGAATTGGTGCACGCTTTTCAGTACAACATGGTGATTCGGGGCGATTCTACCAATCTGAATAACATTGGCAACCTGCCCTTGTGGCTGGTGGAAGGTTTGGCAGAATACATGTCCATCGGTAGCGTGGATGCACTCACGGCTATGTGGATGCGCGATGCGGTGCTGAATGACGATGTGCCGAGTTTGCGCGATTTGAGCAACTCCAACAAATACTTCCCCTACCGCTATGGTCAGGCGTTTTGGGCGTACCTTACCGGCGTTTATGGCGATGATGTGATCGAGCCATTTTATACCAACACTGCAAAATATGGCTTTGAAGAAGCCACTATCAGAACGCTGGGTGTTACCGAAAAGGAATTGTCGAAGCATTGGCAAGAAACGATAAAAGCGCACTTTGGCACTTTTTTGGGCGACCGCAAAGAGCGTTTTGTGGGGTCAAAATTGATTTCCGAAGAGAATGCCGGTCGCATGAATATTGCGCCAGAACTCAGTCCCAACGGGCGTTACATCATTTTCCTATCGGAAAAAAACTTGTTTGGAATTGACCTTTATTTGGCGGATGCCAACACCGGAAAAATCATTCGCAAAGTTGCCAGTTCCACGCGCGAAGGACACATTGATGATTTTGATTATATCGAATCCGCTGGAACCTGGTCGCCCGATGGAACACGTTTTGCGTACTCGGTGTATAGCAAAGGGCGTAATTTATTGGTTATCAAAGACGCCGATTCGGGTAAAACCGAAGATGAAATTAAAATTGAAGCCGTTCAATCCTTCAACAACCCAACCTGGTCGCCTGATGGCAAAACCATTGTTTTCAGTGGTCAGGTAAATGGGCAAGGCGATTTGTACGCTTACAATTTGCGAACCAAGAAAGTAGAAAAATTAACAAATGACCGTTATTCTGAGCTGCACCCGCACTGGTCAGAAGATGGCAGCAAAATTTTATTTGCCACCGATGCGTTGAGTTTTGAAAGGGGTCGTAAAAATGGTCAATGGACCTTCAACATTGCGGAATTAGACGTTGCCAACGGCGATAAGAAAATTTATGACTTTTTCTTTGGCGCGGATAATTTGAATCCATTGTACGATACCGAAGGCAATATTTTATTTTTGTCGAATCGCGATGGCTTCCGCAATATTTACAAATTTGACCCTACTAATAATAAGGTGTATCAAAT
This sequence comes from uncultured Saprospiraceae bacterium, assembly GCA_964517145.1. Lineage (GTDB taxonomy): Bacteria > Bacteroidota > Bacteroidia > Chitinophagales > Saprospiraceae > JADJNW01. Next base: position 7,311 of record CAZFBN010000186.1, on the reverse strand, counting down.
GACCGACATGCTGACTGGCGTGAGCGGCATTACCCACTATGCGCCGGCAATGAGCATTGATCGCAAGCGCAATCGTATGGTGTATATGTACTTTTCGAAAAATCGGTACAGCATTTATCGGGCGAAAATGGAGGATTTTCTCAATAAAGAGGTGACCCCGAATGAGGTGGACTTTAGTGCAGCGACGATGCCGATTGTGCAGCAGAATGCCCGTAAAATCGTGGATGCACAGTTAAAAGCGCTCGATCAGATTGAAAAAAATGAAGATCGCTTGTTGACCGAATACCAGGAAGCCAAGTACAAGTCCAAATTTCAGCTCGACTACGTAGGCGGTAGCGCCGGTGTAGGTGTGGGCACGAGCAATGCGTTTGGCACGAATACAGGCGTAGCCGGTGGCGTGGATTTGCTGTTCAGCGATATTTTGGGCAATAACCAACTTTTCAGCAGCTTGTCTTTGAATGGAGAAATCACTGATTTTGGCGGCGCTGTTTCTTTTATCAATCGCAAAAGCCGCATTACTTGGGGTAGCACCCTTTCGCACATTCCAATTCGTTCTTATGGCTTTGGTAATTCAGGCTTGCAGGAAATTCAATTTGGCAATGGCAGTGCGCTGGGCGTGGCGGATACCTTTTACATTCAGCGCTTTTTTGAGCAAAGTTTAGGCGGTTTTGCGGCGTATCCCTTCTCGACTACCTTGCGTTTTGAGACATCCGCGTCTTTCTCTCGCTACACTTCGCGCGTAGATCAATATGTGGATATTTATCAGGCTGTGCCGATTGGTGGCAATCAATATGCACGTGGTAACTATTTAGGTCAAGATCGGGAGCGTGTGGACAGTGCGCCTGGCTTCAATTTGTGGAATGTCGGTGGTGCTTTTGTAGGTGACAATTCTTTCTTTGGCTTGACGGCACCTTTGGACGGGCAGCGCTTTCGCTTTGGAGCAGAACAATATTTTGGTGAATTCAATTTTACGGCGGCTACCGCTGATTATCGCATTTATCGCTTGTGGCGCCCCATTGGTATTGCATTTCGTGCAATGCACTATGGTCGCTATGGCAAAGATTCTGAAGCGTTGTACCCCTTGTACGTCGGAAATCCTTGGTTTGTAAGGGGTTTCAATTCTAATGCCATCGAAAGTGTGTTGATTCAAAACGGGCAAACATTTGACCAGCTCATCGGTAGTCGCATCGGTGTTGCCAATTTTGAAATTCGGATTCCATTTACAGGTCCTGAGCGCTTGTCGCTCATCAAATCTAGCTTTTTGTTTTCTGATTTAAACTTTTTTGTGGACGGCGGCGTGGCTTGGTTCAACAATGACCAGCTTAAAGGAGATGTGTTTCAAGTAGATTCAGAGGGCAATCGTGTGCCAGTTATTGACCGCAATACCGGTGCGCCGCTGGTGGATGAAAACGGCAATCCAGTGTATGAAGTGCTGTACGCCAAGGCTTTACCTATTGTGAGCGCGGGCGTGTCGCTACGGGTGAACCTGTTTGGCGCGTTGGTGCTGGAGCCATACTATGCGCGTCCATTCCTGGAGAATAGCAAATTTGTATTTGGTTTGAATATTTTGCCAGGCTGGTAATAAAATATTATAATAAAAATCATATAAAGCCTTCTGGAGTGATCCGGAGGGCTTTTTTTATGAAAATTCCATTTTTACACAATAAATTTTCTGAATTAATGATTTTTTAATAGATAAATTTTTCAACATTAGCCTATTTGTAATTATATTTGCTTTTACTGTGAAAAAATTATTTACGCAAAAAAATGAAATAGTCATGTGCTAAACCTTATTTGTTGAAACAAGATTACCAAACCTATACCCCCTTCACCGTGAAAAGTGTATTGCTTGCCCTGGTTGCTCCATTGTGGATGGCTGCTCAAACGACTTCTCTAAGCGTTTTAGTGGAAGGAGCACCTATCCCCATCAACCAACCTGCTGATTCCACAGAATGCTGCTTCATTACAATGAAATCCACGCAGAAATTGACCGTTTTTGACGTGAATGCTAGGGCTGGCAATCGGATTTTTCGGCTGCAGGAAAATACTCCATCTGAAAACATCTTGCAAGATACCACTATCGGCTTTTTTACTGATTTAAAATCAGGTACTTACACATTAGAATCTTATCTCCAAAAAGAAAATGAACTTATATTATTAGACACCCTCAAGATTATTGTAAAAAAAGATAATACCTGGTGGTACATTCCAGCTTTCGTGCTGTATTTACTCGTGTTATCAGGCGCTGCCGTATATGCCATCACCATCAGTAAAGTGAGAAATGCTTCCAAAATTTACACCATGCGTAGTGAATGGACCAATCGCCTGCACACGGATCTGGGCGGCGACCTGCTGGGCGTGTCGGGTAGAATTGTAATGGCGCAACAGGAACTACAAAGTTTGGTTTTCAACGTACAAAACAATTTGGTGAAAGCTCAGGATATTTTGAGAGGCATTGAACGAAAACTCCGCTTTGTCTTTGATTTGATTGATCCTAAAAAGAATTCGCTGCAAACGGTTTTGAACGATTTGCACTGGCACGCGCAGGAATGCTTTGCCATGAAAAATATCCAACTGGATTATCAAAATGAGCTTTCCGACACCGAGATTTTGAAAATTGACCTCACTCGTATTGAAAAACTAGGACTCATCGCCAAAGAATTGGTCAACAACAGCTACAAGCACTCCGAAGCAACCCATGCTATCATCCACATCAAACGGGAAAAGAAAGGACTTCAACTTGAAATATCGGATAACGGCAAAGGCTTCGACTGGAAGGACAAACTTAACGAACCCGACGATCACAATGGCAACAACAAGGGCGGGCGCATTGGCATGAAAAGTTTATTCAGCCTGGCAAAAGAAGGCTTGATGGATTTTCAATTCCAATCAGAGCCAGGAAAGGGCACGCGTGCCAGCATCTTCGTACCAGAATTGTAAAATACCCCCAACATTGGGGATACCCGTACTGCATTGATTTGAGCAATTTTACAGCAATCAATCAAACAGCTATGCAGCCACCCATCAGCATTCTCTTGTATGAGGATAACAAGAACGTTCGGGAATTCATTACCGATTTTTTGAATACATCCGATCAGATGTACGTGCGGGAGTCATTTGCTCATGCCAATGAAGCCGTAGCGCAGGTGAGTCAATTGCAGCCTGATGTCATTCTCATGGACCTTGAAATGCCGGGTACAAATGGGATGGATGCACTCAAAGCCATCAAAAAAGCTCATCCGCAAGCAAAAGTGCTGATGCAAACCGTATTCAACAGCACAGAGCATCTTTTCGCCGCACTTTGCTCAGGCGCTTCGGGCTATATTTTAAAAAGTGATTTGGCGACGCAGTTGCAGCAAGCAATCCAAATTGTGCACAATGGCGGCGGCTTTCTTTCGCCCGCTATTTTGCCAAAAGCGACACAATTCTTTACGCATAAACCTCAATAACCGATTGATATGGAACACCCCGTCAGCGTAGTGCTTTTTGAAGACAATAAAAATGTAAGGGACTTAATCGAAGATTATGTTGCCCAGCACCCCGAAACCCTTTTTCTGCGCGCCGCCTACGCTGACGCCGACAAAGCCGTGAAACAAGTAGCAGAAGCCAAGCCCGATGTGGTGCTTATGGACATCGAAATGCCCGGCACGAGTGGATTGGACGCACTGCAAAAAATCAAAAAAACGTATCCCGAAACCAAAATATTGATTCAAACCCGCTTTGAGGACAACCACCCCATTTTTGTGGCGCTGTGTCGGGGCGCATCGGGTTACATCCTCAAAGGCGATATGATGAGCAAGCTGGAGCAAGCGATATTAGAAGTTCACCAAGGAGCTGGTTATTTATCGCCCACTATTATTGCCAAAGTAATTCAATTATTTCAAAACAAAGAATTTAAAGAAAATCCTGATTATGTGGCACTTACACCGCGAGAATTGGAAGCCCTGCGGCTCATGGGACAAGGAAAGAGCTACAAACAAATCGCAGATGCCATGGGGATCAGTTATTATGGTGCACAGGCACATATCCGAAATATTTATGAAAAATTGCACGTCAACTGCATGACGGAAGCCATTTTGAGAGCCATTGAATTGAAGTTAATTCCTTAGTAAATAAAAGTAGTACTATAATATGAGAAACGCTTTGGTTAAAATTTTTTTAATAATTGCTTTATTTTCAAATAAATTCATCTTTGGACAAGAGAAAATTTTAGCAGTACAGATGCATCCACAAGAGACTCCAAAATGGTGTTGGGCTGCTAGCATGCAAATGGTGTTTTCTTTTGATAATTTTTCGGTTGCACAAAGTGAGCTAGCTTCAGATTTTTTAGTCATTAGAGGAGGAGGAAAAGCACCTAATGATACTGGAACCGGAGCAGTGTACGATCCTATTAAGTGTAATTGCTATTTAAATTGTAATGAGTGTATTCCAGCACCTATTGGGAATCTATACAAAAAATGTTACACGACTATTCCAGTTTACATTGATGCTTCAGCCTCAAATCCTGACCCTCAATGGTTTGATCTAATTTTTTCAGTTAAAGACTATAATTCTATTGAGGAAATAAATAGAGGGAATTTATCTGAAGAAGAAAGTTGGAAACTTGTGAAAAATCAAATTGATCAATGCCGCCCATTTATATTAACTATTAGCAAATCAGGTGAGCAAGATCAAATAACGAGCCATGCAGTTAATGTAAAAGGTTATTATGGGAATTATAGTGTAATTGCAGCAGATAGTCTTCAATTTCTTGTAGTAAATGATCCTTGGGATACCTGTCAGGGTTGTGAACGTCTTATCCCCAATTGGGCATTTGCAAGAGATACCTCAGCAAATGAAATTTATGCTTTTGTTCATGATATCTACTCGAAAGATGCAGAAAAATGCATCTTATGTGATAGTACAAAATTCAATATAAGCCCGCTTGTTGAAACTGTAAAGGAACATTTTGGAAATTTTGTAGGAACCACTAAAGCAAGATACTCCGAAGCAGAGTTAGATACAATAATTAGCCAAGATCCTTATCAATGTTATAGAACTATATCCTACCTATCAGTAAAAAAATTACTGAAAGGCAGCTCAACCAATTTATTAATGAGCTATATTCTTTCTAATGAAATTAGAGATGTTGTTTATAATAATTCTAACCCTCCTATCACAACTACTTTAGAAAAAATTAATGATAATTGGGTTGTAAGAGGAATAAGTATTTGTGACAGTTTAGATATAGATTGTGAATTTTCTGAATTAATAAATGCATATCCTTTAGCCTATCAATTTTATAGAGTTATTAAAGGGGATGATTACTATTTGACCCCCGTTACTAATTATCCAAACTTTTTTGCTCCTTCAAAATCCGCTCTAACCGGGGAATATTATCCAGAAAAAGAAATTTTAAAATCAATAAGGAAGTATATGATTGAAGAATATAGTACGAAAAAAAAATGTTTTATAAATTTTAAGGGTCTATTCAGCAAGAAACAAGACTTAAAAACATCTAATAAAATTAATTCAAAAAATTAAAAAATGGCAAACATCTTTAAATCCTCCACATTTATCTCTAATCCTCAAGATGAAGCGCAGATGAAAGCTTTTGTAGAAGCTTATTGGGGTGAACTTGAAAATGAAAAAATGTTTCCAATAGCGCTATGGAAACTCAAGAGGTTATTTGCTGCGTCAACAACCGATGAAGCTGCTTTACGTATCACGGATATTAACTTCCCTGATGAAGTAGATGGTCGTTGGTTAGTTTATGACGGCAACTATGAAGACGCCCTGTTAAATGATGATGTTCAAAAAAATGAAAATTATTTTGTAATACATGAATCCATTTTTGATCAGATAAGAGAGGAAGTACCTACAATTTATGATCACATTATTTGGGGACGCTTAGGTAAAGATAGTAGTGGCAAAGTTTTTGCATTCTTTAATGCCGCTTCATGTAAATTGATAACTGGTGGTACGGGCGGGGAAGGCACAGGTTCAGGCATAAAAATTCCTGCAAATTAATAATTTCATACATGAATAATCCAGATTTAATAATTTTTGGTAGAATAACGACAGCTACTTTGCTTTTACCAATTATTATTGCTTTATGGCAAAGAACTAATTTAAATCAGCCTTTAAAAGTATTTTTGCTATATAAAATCCTCAATATTTTCTTCAATATACTTTTATATATTTTTGTGTGGGGTGCTACAAAATACTTTTTACATGTTGAATCATATTTGAAATATTGGCAAATCACAAACACAAGCTTTTTAGATATTTTATTTGTTTTAAATGATTATATTTTTGTTGGATATTTTTTTTATTTACTTCTTGAGCGCAAGCCTTTTGGCATTTGGATATGGCGTACAGCAATGGTATTGATGCTGACAAATATTATTAACTACTTATTTGTAGAAGGTTACAAATCTGTTGGTTTTTTTAATCCCACTTCGGATGCCATCTTTGTATTCAGCGTTGCCGCATTCTATTTATGGCATTTATACAAATCACAACTGGCATTACCAATTACTAAAAATCCTTATTTCTGGATTTGTGCTGGTCTCATTTTGCCACATCTCATAGGTTTTTTCTTATTTTTAGTGGGCGATGTAGCTCAAGAAGAAAACTTTCCTTTGTTTGTTTCTTTATCCATAGCCAAAAACAGCTTTTTGATTGTAGCACAAATATTCTATGCCATTGCTTTCTGGCGCGCGCGCTACGCACAGTACCTGCCGCTGCCGGAAGAAAAGGCAAATATTGTTTGATCGTTGGCTTAGGAAATGGCGGCATTTCCTAAGCCTTCTTGCGTTACCCCCAAAATTGGGGATTTCCTCAAAGCGGATACGCCGCTATCTTTGTAGCGTCCACTCGCCATTAATCGCAACAACGATTGCTACAAAAACCGAGCTTTATTCAGCATGCTAGATGGATGGTTCTTTAACCCTCAAAAATGCTGAACCTCCAGTTTTGTAAGGCTGCCCTTCTCCGCAGCCTTTTTTTATTGTGGCTTGTGTTCGCCTTCACCTTTCAAATCTCACCTTCCATTTTTCACATTTGATACCCCCCAAAATTGGGGGTACCGGATGGCGTTTTTAGCTTGTATTTTTGTATAAAAATTAAACCCCAGTTTGAATTGATTAAACACTGTGTAACAACCCCTGTGATAACCCCCAGAGACCATTGTTTTCCTGAACTAACATGTATGTGGAGGGCTGCCTGGAGAGATGGAAGGCAGCCCTCTTTTTCCATTATATTTAAAAAAATCTAATAGATTTTATACAGAATAATTAAAATAAAGTAACGCGCGCGAGTAACTTAGCA
>CAZFBN010000185.1:0-9457 GCA_964517145.1 uncultured Saprospiraceae bacterium | reverse complement strand
AGTAACGATTTTGAATGTGGATTGTGGGCAGTTCCCGTGGAATGGAAACTAAATCCAAAGATTTGTAAAGTTTAAAATAAGAAGTAGCCGCATTGAAAAATGTGGTTGTAAGGATAAAATATAAAGCGTTCGTGTGTGTCAAAAGGGATGCCGAACGCTTTTCATTTGGGGCTTTTTGTAAAACAGTTCCATCTTTGAAGGGAACGCACGAAGGGCGGGTAACCAGTGGATGTAAGTAAGCGAACAAAATTCTCACGCAGCGCCGCAGGGATCACAGCGGCATAAACGGCTTTATTATTAGACGCTCTGTGTCTCTGTGCTTTCACGTGAAGTTATCGTTTAAAGTGAATGATGGATAAAATTGATTGTAAGATCAATTTTATCCATCATTCACACTAATTTTAACTTGTTACCCTCAAATTGCCTGGTGATTAAAAGGTTGAATAACCATTTCTGACACCACGCCCGAGGAAGGCTGCTGGCATAAAAACCAAACGGCACGTGCAGCTTCTTTAGCGGTTACAAATTTGCTGCGATCCACCCGCAGCTCAATGTCATCCCAAAATGGAGTATCCGTACCACCCAGGTATAAATTGGTGATCCGCACATTGGTACGCTTCAATTCTTCTCTGATAGACTTTACCATCCCATCGATTCCGTATTTGGAAGCGGCATAAGCAGCGGCACCTGCCATGGGCGTCTTCCCCAATACCCCAGGAATATTAATCACCAAGCCTTTCTTGGCTTCTTTCATGGGAGGCAGAAAAGCTTTGAGTAAGTGAAAGGTGCCCCGCAAATTTACATCAATCACATGATTAAAATCTTCATAACTCAATGTTTCCAAGGGATGAATAATACCAACTCCAGCCGCATTGATTAAAATATCCAAGGCTCCAACCTGCGCATGAATGATCCGAGCTACATTTTCTACTTGATCGGCGTTTGTTATATCAAGTGGAAAAGCATTTTCTGCATCAATGGATAATGCGTGTGCAAGCTCATTTAATTTAGCCACATTCCGACCAGCGATAAAAACTTTGGCGCCACTACTTTTGAGCAATCGAGCAGCTTCTGAGCCAATACCTCCGGTAGCGCCTACTATCAGGACATTTTTGTTAGCGATTATTTCCATTTACCAATGCACTCTTTTTAGAAATATGCAAAATTTGAAATCATTAAATTAAAAATGATATAATATCAATTATACAATATGATGATTAAAATATAAAACATTTATTCACTTAATGGTTTGTAAAAATTCTGCGCGCACGTTTTCATTCAAAAATCTACCGCTGTACTCTGCCGTCACTGTATCGCTGTGCTCATGCTCCACACCGCGCATTTGCACACACATGTGCTTGGCTTCGATATACACCGCCACGTCTTCTGTATGCAACGCTTGCTTGAGTTCGTTGGCAATTTGCACCGTGAGGCGCTCCTGCACTTGTGGGCGACGCGCGAAATAATCTACAATCCTGTTTAACTTTGATAAACCAATCACTTTGCCCGTGGAGATGTAAGCTATGTGTGCCTTGCCGTAAACAGGTAAAAAATGGTGCTCGCAAAAAGATTTGACCGTAATATTCCGCTCCACCAGCATTTTGTTGTACTGGTATTTATTTTCAAAAAGCGAAATTTTTGGTTTATTTTTCGGATTCAAACCTTGAAAAATCTCTTTTACAAACATTTTAGCAACCCGGCGCGGCGTACCTTTGAGAGAATCATCCTGAAGGTCAAGCCCAATAATGTCCATAATTTCGCGGAAATGCGTCTCAATCAAATCCATTTTTGCTTCATCAGCCATTTCAAAGGCATCCGGCTTCAATGGTGTTTCGAGGTCGGGCGTTTTAATCGGTTTTACTTTTGCCTCCAACGTCTCAGCAGCAACCATACCGTTCCGCTTCCCGTTGGGTACATAATTCATGGAGGTCATGCAATAATTTTTAAAAAATTTAATTTACGAAAAACCAGCATCCTAACGATTCTGGCACTTTTTTGTTTAAACTTTAATTGGTAAAAATTCCACAAACAAAACATTGCGACCATGCAAAAGGGCTATCTGTTGATGATTTTTATTCTTATTTTAACAATTAGCTGTCGCCAGGGCGGCAAAAGCAGCGATTGTGAATATGGCTCTCCTACTGCTATTTTTAATGCCGATCAGCCTGGTATTCAACAACATAGCTTTGCTTTACAAGGAAACGAAGCAAGGGAAGAGGTGATTTTTTCTGATGGTTTGGAATTGACGCTTTTGCAAAGTGGCTGTGACAACATTCGCCAGGAATTTCAATTCAACCTGAAAGGTAATTTTTCAACGCAAACACCTGATTTTTGGATAACACAAGCCATTCAAAAGCTAAAAAGACTGGGTAGCATGGGCTACAATTACAATGGCTTTTCACAATGGGCACAATTCATCGAGGCACAAAAAGGAAATATGAAGCTGGCAGAAAGCACCGCTTTGGAGCCAGGATTTTATGTTCAAATAGACCGAATCTTGGGAGTAGATAATGCCACTCTTGTGCTTATACTCTCGAATACACCTTGACAAATGTGGAAATGTGGAAAACTTTTTTGAATGGGCTAATGGTGCTTATTCTCAAGCATTTAGAATGTTCAGTTATATATTTTTTAATTTTAAAACAGCTTGAATAACAATATTTTAAACAAAAAAATGACAATTCGAGCGCTGGAATCATTCGTCGAATTTACTCGATTTTTTTTGCCCCATAAGGATGGATTGCCTACCTTTACATTCACCTAAGCGATAGAGACATGGGCTATAGGAAAATCATATCACATCACGCTAAGGTACTTGCTTCGCCAGCCGTATGGCATGGGTTAATCCGATTTTCATAGTGCAACCCAAACGTAATGATTTCGTAATCAGAGCATTAAAGTGTACACTTTATAAAGAATTATTAGTATCAGTAAGTTAGGCGAGCTCTGCCGCAAGTATCTGCGGCGGAGTTTTTCATTTTAGGCTCAAATGTATATATTTGCGCGATTTTCGTAGAAAGTGCATTTGAAAACTCTACGATCATTCCTGTTGTTGATTGAACAATGATTGCCGAATAAAATTTGGTAATGTTTTAACAAATAAAACGTCTTCAGCGATATGAACTACGATCTGATTGTAATTGGAAGCGGTCCAGGCGGCTATGTTGCTGCTATTCGAGCCGCTCAGTTAGGCTTAAAAACGGCTATTATAGAGCGGGAATTATTAGGAGGCATTTGCTTGAACTGGGGCTGCATTCCTACGAAAGCTTTGTTAAAGAGTGCGCAGGTTTTTGAATACATTCAACACGCCAAAGATTACGGCATCACGGTATCCAGTGCAGAGGCTGATTTTGAGGCAATGATCAAGCGCAGTCGAGGCGTAGCAGCGGGCATGAATAAAGGCGTGACTTTTTTGATGCGCAAGAATAAAATTGATGTTATCATGGGCAATGCGAAATTGACACGTGGTAAAAAAGTGGAGGTGATGGCTGCCGATGGTAGTAAAAAAGAATACGAAGCCAAGCACATCCTGATTGCGACGGGCGGACGCGCCAAGGAATTACCGAATTTAAAAATCGACGGTGAAAAAATCATCGAATACCGCAAGGCAATGAGCATGGAAAAGCAGCCTAAATCAATGGTAGTGGTGGGTGCAGGTGCGATCGGGGTGGAATTTGCCTATTTTTATCATTCCATCGGTACAGAGGTGACCATTGTAGAATTTTTAGAACAAGGACTCGTGCCGCGCGAAGACGAAGAAATTTCTAAAGAACTGACTAAAATTTACACTAAAAACGGTATTAAAGTATTAGCAAATACAGCCGTTGAGTCGGTTGACACGAGTGGCGCTCAATGCAAAGTGTTGGTAAAGAATCGTCAAAATGGGGAGACTCAGGAGATTCTCTGCGATGTGGTGCTTTCCGCGGCTGGAGTGACGCCTAATACCGAAAATATTGGCTTGGAAGAATTGGGCATAGAAAAAATACAAGGTGGATTGATTAAAGTAGATGAGTTCTACCGCACAAATGTACCCGGCATTTACGCAATCGGTGACGTAGTACCAGGTCCAGCGCTCGCGCATATGGCTAGTGCAGAAGGTATTACGTGTGTTGAAAAAATTGCAGGTTTAAATCCAGAGCCGATTGATTATGGCAATATTCCAGGTTGTACCTATTGTATTCCAGAAATTGCATCGGTAGGTTATACCGAAAAGGCAGCAAAAGAAGCAGGCTACGAAGTAAAAGTGGGCAAATTCCCCTTCTCCGCCTCTGGGAAAGCAAGTGCCGCGGGCGCAAAAAATGGTTTTGTCAAAGTGGTTTTTGATGCCAAATACGGAGAGTTTTTAGGGGCACATATGATTGGTTATAATGTGACAGAAATGATTGCTGAAGTAGTAGCTGCCCGTAAATTGGAAACGACCGCACACGAAATCATCAAAGCCATTCACCCGCACCCAACCATGAGCGAAGCCGTGAAGGAGGCAACCGCAGCGGCTTATGGCGAGGCGATAGATATCTAAATAAAATTGAAGGTAGCGCGAATAAAACCTGGTGCGCGCTGCGCTGGACATATTCGCGCTACCTCATACTTGTAAGCGCTTTAGGAGGTGATTCGCCGAAAATTTTCAAATAATTTTTCAATCAAACGTTTGTTAGAAGTTACAATTTGAGCCTCGCCGCTTAGTTGCTGGGCAGCATCAATCTGACGTCCTCGTGTCGTGGTCAACCCATTCGGGAAGCTCACCTCCACTGGTATTTCCTTGTTCGTTGGTACTTTTCCTTTCCATTTTACCTTGCCAACCACTGCTCCATATTCATAAAACGGGTAGCTTTTAAATTTGACAATCACCTGTTGCCCGGTATCCACTTTACCAGAGCCGTCCACCGGAATCTTCATAATACCAAGCGTTTCGGTTGTTTTTGCAGGCACAATTGACAGAATAGCCATGCCTTTATCTACAAATTGCTGTGGTGCAACCTCATTGTTTGAAAGAATCGCCATTCCCTTGGTGGGTGCCTGAATTAAATGCCGATCTTTCCAGTTTTGAACTGTATTTTGCAAACGCACGAAGCTGTTTTTCATGTCTTCAAAAGCACGAGAATCTTCTGATTGCGAGCTTCTTTTTTCGCCATTCATTTGATTTTCCAACATTTGAATTTCAAAGCGCTTGCTTTTAGAATCCGAGGCTAATCCTTGCAACTCGCGATCCAACTGTCGAATGGCGTCTTCGCGTTTACGCAGCGCCTCTGACGATAATTTTCTTTGCTGGTACAAACGCCGCTCTCGCGACAACGCATCTGTTTGAGCATCCAACTCATCCTGCACCCGCCGTTTGTCTTTGTTATTTTGCTGAATTTCTTTTTCTAACTCATCAATGCGTCGTTGCAACTCCCGCATACTGGCACTGCTGCGTGGCGTACGCCCTTTTCGGCTTTGTCTGTAAGATTCCTGATCTTCCAAAAAACGATAAAAATCTTCCTGAATATCGCCCAACAATAAATTCATAGGAGGGTTCAATGCAAGCAATGACGCGGCGTCCAGCTCTTTTACAGCACTCAGTGCATCATCAAATGCCATTACATCGTCCACACTGCTGTTGCCTTCACTTTGCAGAGCGATCAGCACCTGCCCGCTATCCACCGTCTGCTCATTGCGCACCAAAACACGAGCAATGTATCCTGAATTAGCGCTGTAAATTTTGCGCGGCGGCTCCGTTGAAGTAACAGTGATTTCCTTTTTTACAATATCAGGGTAACGAATCCAATACGAAGTCCAGATCAACACAGCAAATACGCCAAGTGCAATTGTTGTACCCCAACGCGTGAGCCAACCCGGCGGTGTGCCCAATATTTCCTGCACTTCCTCACTTCTTATATCTATATCTGGCTGATTCATATTAATATTACATTAAAACTTGATATTTGACGTTTATAATTGGATTTCGGCGCTTTTTGTTAAATTTTAGAATCATTTGAGCGCAGCAACGTCAAACCTCAAATAAAGAATAAAATTACGCGCCCAATTCCAACTGATTGCGTACTAGTTGATAATAAGCGCCTCGCTGGTAAGTCAATTCATCATGCGAACCTTGCTCCACTACTTCGCCGCCTTCTAATACTATAATGTTATCCGCATTTACGACGGTGCTCAAACGATGTGCCACAATAACTACGGTGCGATTGTAAAAAAACTCTTCCAAATTTTCCATGATAATCATCTCATTGTAAGCATCGAGCGCGGTGGTGGCTTCGTCAAAGAAGATATATTCCGGATTTTTATAAACGGCTCTTGCAATCAGCAATCGTTGTTTTTGTCCTTGGCTCAGATCAAAACCTTCGTATCCAATGCGTGTATTGTATCCCATTGGAAGTGATTCTATAAAGTTCTGAATATGAGCTACTTTTACTGCTTTTAATAATTTTTGTTTGTCAATAATATCGTCGCCTAATGCAATATTCCGAGCAATCGTATCATTGAAAATATAGCCATCCTGCATCACCACGCCGCATTTGCTGCGCCAAAGTCGGGTTTGAATATTGTTGAGCAATACATCTCCAACCCGAATGGAGCCTTCGTTTGGTTGGTAAAAATTGAGTAAAAGTTTGATTAATGTTGTTTTACCGCTGCCGCTGCTTCCCACAATTGCCGTTGTTTTTCCTTTTGGAATGTATAAATTCACATTTTGCAACACATAAGGTGAATGCGGTCCATCGTATTTGAATGATACATTTTCCATCAGCAAATCACCGTACTCCGGCAACAAGGTGATTTTTTCGCGCATATCTTCTTCGTCTTCGCGCGCATGGATTTCGTTCATGCGTTCCAGGCTGATTTTGGCTTCCTGCAATGCCCGGATAAACTCAACAAACTGATTCAACGGCGAATTCAACTGCCCTACAATGTATTGAATGGCAACCAACATCCCAAGCGTCATATCTGCATTTATCACCGCCTGAGCCACTACAAAAGTGATAATTACGTTTTTAGCTTCATTGATAAAAACCGCCCCCGAACGCTGGTTTTGCTCGATGCGCAGTGAACTCATACTCGTGCGAAACAACCGCGCCTGCACCCGCTCCCATGCCCAGCGTTTTTGTTTTTCGGCATTGTGAAGCTTGATTTCCTGCATGCCATTGATGAGTTCAATCAGATTACTTTGATTTTCAGCACTTTGGTCAAAACGTTTGTAATCTAAATCGCGCCGTTTGCGCATAAAAAATAGCACCCAGGCAATATTCACAATGGTTCCTGCCAAAAAAATGGCAAATACAATCGGACTCCAAATCACTAAAATCGCAGAGAAAGCAATAAAATTGAAAAAAGAAAAAATAGACACCAGCGTGGTAGAAGTAAAAAAGCGCTGCACCCGCTCGTGGTCGGTAATGCGTTGCATGAGGTCGCCGGTCATTTTTGACGTAAAAAAGCGTACCGGCAGTTTCGTCAATTTGACCAAAAAATCCGAAATTAAATTAATGTTGACGCGTACCCCCACGTGCAACAAAATCCAACTGCGAATATGCTCGACCATCACCTGCGTGGCAAACAAAACCAATTGGGCGATGACCACAATTTTGATAAAATCCAGGTCGAGCGCTTCAATCCCGACATCCACAATGGATTTTATCAACAACGGAAAAATGAGTTGTAAAATACTGCCCAAAAACAATCCGATAATCAGCTGCCCAATCAGCGGCTGATAACGGCGCAGGTAAGAAAAAACGTAAGGAAATCCAGCTTTGCTGATTTTATCGCCTTCCCGTTCAAAAAATTCGGGCGTAGGTTCCAAAAGCAACAGCACGCCTGACTCGTCTTCATCGTTTTCCTCGCTGGTCCAGTTTTCCAGAAATTCTTCCTTGCTTAATTTAAATTTGCCAACCGCCGGGTCAGCAATCCACACATGATTTCTGGTGACTTTGTGCACCACCACGAAATGATCTTCATTCCAATGTGCAATACATGGCAAGGGAATATCACGCACCAAGCGATCAAAACTAGGCTTAATGGCTAATGATTGCAGCCCGATGTGCTCTGCGGCATCGCTGATACCCAGCAAAGAAACCCCTTGTTTGCCCATGTACGTTAGCTCGCGCAAATACTCCAAAGAGTAAAACCTGCCGAAATAACGAGCAATCATTCTAAGACAGGTGGCGCCGCAATCCATGGCGTCCAACTGTTGGTAAAAAGGGAAGTTCTTTGGCATAAAAACCTGCTGTCTGCTCTATTTTTTGATATTGAAAATCAATTATTGGATGTTAAGTTCCTCTAATATCCAACAACTAATCATTCAGAAAAAGAATAGTATTGCAATTTATTAACAAAATAATTACAATCCCAACAATTTGCGAAAGGTTTTTTCTATTTAGATGTAAATTTTCTTAAAAGTCACATTTTTGCCCTAATTTTTGGCGCTTTTTTTAAAATTCCTTCGCATGTACAACAGCTTTGTATCGGTAGTCACGGTATTGCAAACGCCAGTGGATGCGCGCATCCTGCCATCTTATTTGCGCAATATTTACCCCATTTTAAAACAAAATTTCACCGATTTTGAAATTATTTTGGTGAATAATCATGTTCATACCGACTTTCATGTAGCCATTGATCCACTGGAAGACGACTTAAAACACAACATTTTTTTGCTCAACCTCTCTAACGAAACCGAGCGCAACCATGCTATCCTTGCAGGTTTGGATCGTGCTAATGGTGATTATACGCTTATTTTTGAATTAGGTTTCTATGAACAAGCATCTTTTATTCTACATTTATATCAAAAAACGCAACAAGGATTTGACATTGTGTATTTGCGGGCACGCGACCGACACATCAGCCTACGGTATCGCCCCTGGTATGGACTTTTTTATTTTATTTTAAAAAAATATTCCTCGCTCAAAGTAGATGAAAAAGCGTATGATACGCGCATCATTTCCCGGCGCGCGTTGAACTCTCTGCTGCGCCTGCGCGAAAATCTGCGCTACATGAAAGCCATTTACTCGATGGTGGGCTACAGTACCGCGCACATCGAGGTAAAAACGCCGCCAGCATTTGCGCCATTGGAAAATTTTTCCGAGCGATTTCGCACCTCTCTCGTTGCCATTACTTCTTACACTACCTTCTTGCGCACCTTGCTGCTGTGGATTTTTATATTTTCATTTATTTTTCTAATTGGCGTGATTATCAATGCTTTAAAAGTAAAATTTACGGGCGTTGACCTTTTTGGCAATCACAATGAAGCAATTTCCGGCTGGACTTTTCTGGTTATTTTAATTTCAATATTTTTCGCCGTTACTTGTCTCAATTTATACATTATGTCCATTTATTTATCTAATATTTATAATGAAATCAAACAACGCCCGATGTATATCATAGAATCGATTAAAAGGTTTTAATATTTTATTATTTATTTTATATTGAGCTTGTTTAAAATTAACAATTTTATATAATATGTTTACTAATTTTACGC
>CAZFBN010000184.1:0-9574 GCA_964517145.1 uncultured Saprospiraceae bacterium | reverse complement strand
GGTACGGCGGCGACTAAAGTCGCCATTACGATTTCTTCGCAAACTCCCGGATCGCTTTCACCAGCCAATCCAAATCCCGCGTAGTGGTATAGACATTCGGGGTGATGCGCACGCCGCTCAGGTTTTCCCATACGATGGTGGTGGTGTGTATTTTGTAATTATTGAATAAGAAAGCGTCTAAGTCGCTGGGTTGCTTGCCGTCCACGCTCACTAGGGCGATAGCGCCGCCCCATTCAGGCTTCAGGGAGGTGTGGACTTTCACGTTGGGCAGGTCCAGGACGCGTTCGCACCAGTAGTTTTTGAGATAATGCAGCCGAGTCGCTTTGCGTTCTGAGCCAATCATATGGTGGAAGTTGATGGCTTCGCCGATGGCTTGCTCAATTGGGAAAGAGCGCGTGCCGAGGTTTTCAAACTTGCGGATATCGTCACTTTCGGGGTCGGGCGCGCCGAAGAGCGGGTAGAGATTCTTGATTTTGTCTTTTTTCACATGAAGCATGCCACTTCCGATAGGCGCGCAGAGCCATTTGTGCAGGCTGCTGGCAAAGTAGTCGCAATTGAGATCGCTGATTTTAAAGTCGCGTTGAATGAAGGAATGGGCGGCGTCCACGAGGACTTCGATGCCGCGGCGGTGGGCTTCGTCGGCGATCTCGCGGGCGGGCAGCATCTGTCCGCACCAGTTAATCATGTGGGTGACGTTCACCACTTTGGTTTTGCTGGTAAAGGCTTCCGCAAATTTTTTGACAATCGCCGCTTTATCTTCCATCGGGAAGTCAAAAGAAATCCATTTCAACACAATGCCGTCGCGCTTTTCGCGCTGCTGCCAGGCATTGATGACATTGGGATAATCTTGTTTGGTTAAAACGACTTCGTCTCCTTTTTGCAAACGCAGCCCGAAAATCACTGTTTCCAAACCTTCGGAAGAGTTGCGGTTGATGGCGATTTCGTTGGCGTCGCAGCCGGCGAGTTCGGCGAGGTGATTGCGCAAAGGTTCGCGCCCTTGATCCAAAATGCGCCACATGTAGTAGGAAGGCGCTTCGTTGCTGAGGCGATTGTAGCGGTCGAGGGCATCCTGCACGGGTTTGGGGCTGGGGCACACGCCGCCGTTGTTGAGGTTGGTGATGTTGGGCGAAACCGTGTAGGATTCCTTGATTTGATACCAAAAGGTTTCGTCCACCGTGACATCAGCGAGGGAGGCGTTTTTGTACTCGTCGAAGGTGCGCAGCAGCGTTTTGCCTTGCAGGGTATCAAAAAAAGGCGTGGCTACGGCAATGCCGGTCAATTTTTGGAGAAAATCTCTTCTATTGGACATGGTGTTAGGTGTTTTATGTGCTAATATGCTGATTTGCTAATGTGCCAATACGCTCAAGACGTGTTCACGTTGATTAGCACATGGGCAAATTAGCAAATCGACACCTTAAAACAAAATCGCCGCTTCCTTTTTAATTGCTTGCAGCGCCAAATCAATGGAAGTGACGCCGCGTTTTTCCAAAATGCTGATAATGGCTTGGGCCAATTCCTGATTGTCAGATTGATTGGTGACCATTTCGGAGGCAAGGCTGATGGTGCTGACCGAGTCGTCGCGGGCGATTTTTACGATTTCCCACAATTGGTCGGAGACATAGACTTGCTGGGTGATGTTGTACTCATATTCCTGCTGAATATTGAGTAATAATAACGCTTTGAATTGCCCAGCGGTCATACCGTCCTGGCGGATGCGCAGCATGAGGCTCGGCAGGTTGATGCGCTCGCAAAAGAGGGACAGGCGCTCGTATGCTTGCAGGCGCAGGGGCGTGGTGATGCCTTGCTGGTCGCGCTTGAGTTCAATTTGTTTCAGCGTTACTTGCTGGTTGAGGTATTGGCGCAGCAAAAAATACGCCGTGGCAAAGACGATCAGTCCGGGAATGGTGAATTTTAGAATTTCGAGGAAGACGTTCATTTTTTGTTTTTATTTGAATTTTTTTATTTTTTATTGGACGTTTATCATTCAGTGGATAACGTCAAATAGAAAACGTCAAATGAATAAATAATAAAAAGTTTGCAAAAATACACGGCGGCGACACTTTTCCCAATATTTTGACATAAGTATTCCAACGCAATAGAACCAAAATTAATTTTGAATCGTTCTAAAGATGCTTATATTTGCTATTAAATTGGAAGTCAGGTGTCAGATCACAGATGACAGAGAGCTTTGATCTTACATCAAAAATCTAATATCTAAAGAAAGAACGATGAGCGACGTAATGACCGCAACTCAACCAATAACATTGACCGAAGGCGCTGTGAAGCAACTGACCCGCATTCAACAAGACCAGCAAGTGCCGGCTGACTATGGCTTGCGTGTGGGCGTGAAGGGCGGCGGCTGCTCGGGTTTTTCCTATGTGCTGGGCTTCGACAAGGTCAAAGAAAATGATGAACTGTTTGAAATCAACGGGATCAAGGTGCTGATGCAAAAATCGCACGCCATCTATCTGCTCGGCATGGAAATTGACTGGGTGGAAGGTTTGAATAACCGGGGCTTTTCTTTTAACAATCCGAACGCGAGTAGCACTTGTGGCTGCGGCACGTCGTTCTCAGCGTAATTGTCAGAATCAAAATTCACAGAATTAAAAAATATTCAGAATTAAAAATCCAATCGTGGCGAGAGTGCGGCGGTTGGATTTTTTTTTTAGGCAGGCCTTTTTTCACAATTCTGTCAATTCTCTCCTTCTACAAATACTGTTACAATTTTACGAAAAACCCACCGTTATACCTCGCAAGCGTGAAATTTCCTATTTTTGTATTTTAAAGATGCCAGATTCCAGATTGGGAGATACCAGACGTGAGAAGTACACGTTGCACGTCTGGCATCTGGCATCTCAACATCTGGCATCTAACAATGAGCGTACTTGTAAAAAATCTAACTAAAATATACGGCGAACAGCGGGCAGTGAATGACATCAGCTTTGAGGCGAAGCCTGGAGAAGTGCTGGGTTTTCTGGGTCCGAACGGTGCCGGGAAGACCACCACGATGAAAATCATCACCTGCTTTATTCCGCAAACGGAGGGCACGGTGGAGGTGAGCGGGTTTGATGTCGCCAAAAATCCGATGGACGTGCGCCGCAACATTGGCTACCTGCCGGAGCACAATCCTTTGTATAAAGACCTGTATGTCAAGGAATACCTGACGTTTGTGGCTCGATTGCATGATGTAAAAAACATTCGCCAGCGAGTGGATGAAATGGTGCAACTGACCGGCTTGGAGCGCGAGCAAAAGAAGATAATCAGCGCATTATCAAAGGGTTATCGACAGCGCGTGGGCTTGGCGCAGGCAATGCTGCACGACCCGCAGGTGTTGATTTTGGATGAGCCGACGTCGGGTTTGGATCCAAATCAATTGGTAGAAATTCGGAGTTTGATTAAACAATTGGGGCAGCAAAAAACGGTGATTTTTTCCACGCATATCATGCAAGAGGTGCAGGCATTATGTGATCGGGTGGTAATTATTAATAAAGGTGTAATAGTGGCGAATGATCCGATTGAAACATTACAAAATCGGGTAAAAGGAGAATCGGTAGTAACAGTAGAATTTGCGCAAAGTGTGGATAAAAAATTACTGGCAGGCATTTCTAAAGTGAAGCAGGTCAAGGATTTAGGCAAAAATCGCTGGCAATTGATTGCCCCAATGGAAGTTGACATTCGACCGGATGTACACAATTTTATAATAAAACATCATTTAACTTTGTTGGAAATGCATAAAGAAGTGTCGAGTGTGGAGGACGTTTTTCAACAATTGACTAAATAACTTACAATTATGCCGCGTACCGCCCCTATTTTATTACTTTTTATAATCTTGCAATGCTCGCTTTTGGCGCAGCAAAACGGGAATTTAATTACCAAAAATTTCAAATTTAACGACGGTATTTACTTAACCTTACAAGATTTTCAAAAAAATAAACCTAATCTGACCTGGAATCAAGTGTCTGCGACGCTTGCAAGCAGTGACGAAGGATTTATTGTACAGGTAGAATCGATCAAAACGGCTGAACAAGTGCTTGATTTAGAGCAAGTTTGGGGCATTGCTATTAAAGGGATGCCCTACGTGCGGCTACCCCAGGGCGAGGTAACGAATGCCGCTACGATTTTTGCGGGTATGCGCGTGCGCGGGAAAATTTGTTATTTTAGTTATGATGCAGTGATTAAAGAAATGCAGGAAATTAAAGCTTACAACCCCTTGACTGGACGCCCATTCCGCACGGCAAAGCTACCGGTAGAAAAAGATGTAAAACGAGAGAAAATATTGGATTTCAATTCTGGACAAATTATAGATTTTAATAAAATAAATTTTTTAAGCTGGATTGAGGATGACCGACAATTGTGGAATACCGTTCGGGATTTTACAGAGGAAGAGGCAGCGGAAAAGTTATTTAAATGTTTATTGATTTATGTGGATCGAAACGAAGTTTATTTAAAATGAGAAATCTGAGATGTGAAATTTGAAACTTTTCACATTTCAAATCCCAAATTTTATATTTATTTTATGGTTAGTATTTTTTTAAAAGAAGTTAATACTTTCTTCAGTTCATTAATCGGCTATATCGTAATCGGCGTGTTTCTGGTGGCGTTAGGGCTGGTTTTATTTGTATTTCCTGATACGAGTTTACTAGAATACAATTATGCCACACTCGACCAGTTATTTAGTATCGCGCCGCTGATTTTTGCATTTTTGATACCTGCTATTACCATGCGTTCTTTCGCCGAAGAACAGCAGACGGGGACGATTGAATTGCTGGCGACCAAGCCAGTGAGTGATTTGAGTATCATATTAGGAAAATTCCTATCGAGTATGGCGCTGGTTATCTTCGCCTTATTGCCCACTTTATTATATTATTACACCGTTTATCAACTCGGTTCGCCAAAAGGCAATCTGGATTCAGGCGCAATCGCAGGCTCTTATCTGGGCTTGATTTTTCTGGCGGGGGCGTTTGCATCCATCGGAATTTTTGCGTCTTCTTTAACCAATAATCAAATTGTGGCATTTATTTTGGCAACGGCATTGTGTTTCTTTTTACATTATGGCTTTTTTTATTTTAGCAAACTGCCCGTATTTGTTGGCAAATCAGACGATATTATACAAATGCTCGGCATTGATTATCATTATAATTCTATTAGTCGGGGTATCGTAGATTCGCGCGATGTTATTTACTTTTTATCGGTGATTGGAATTTTTATGATATTGACATTAACTTCGCTAGAAAGAAGAAAGTGGTAGCAGTCAGAACCAGAATTAACAGAATTATTTAATTCTCAGGATTTTAGAATGAAATATTATTTAAAATTTTGAGAATTCTGCTTCAGACATTTATAATATGGCACAAAAAAATAGCAGACGTTCGCAATCATTCATTAATCTCGCTTTATTTATCGGGATTATTATATTTATTAATATTTTGGCGAATGCACGTTTTGGTGGGCGTTCGTTATATACCTACCTAGACCTCACGGAAGACAAGCGTTTCACGCTGACGGATGCCACGCGCAATCTGCTGCGCAATCTGGATGATGTAGTGTATATCAAAGTTTTATTGGATGGTGAATTTCCGGCTGGTTTTAAAAGATTACAAAATGCAACGCGGGAATTATTAGACGATTATCGTACGCAAAGCAGTTTTATTGAATATGATTTTGAAGACCCTTCGCGCGGCACCACTCAAGAGATCAATGAACGGCGCGAACAGTACACTAAAGATGGTCTGCGCCCGATTTCTTTACAAGTGAAAGATAATAATGAGCGCTCTACGCAAGTAATATTTCCTTATGCACAAATTTTTTATAAAGGTCGGGTGACCTATGTAAATTTATTGGAAAACCAAACACCAGGGCTCCCGCAGGAAGTGGTACTAAATAACTCGGTGAGTTTATTAGAATATAAAATTTCTAATGCCCTGCAAAAATTACAATCGCCGGTGCGACCGGTTATTGCATTTACGTCGGGACACGACGAGTTGTCGCCGATTGAAACAGCCGATCTGGAAAAAACGCTGCGGCAATTTTATGAAGTCGGGCGAATTCGACTGGATAGCTTGGTCAGTATTCCTGCCAATGAGTTGTCTGCATTGATCGTAGCTAAGCCAAGAGCCACATTTTCAGAGCAAGATAAATTTAAAATTGACCAATATGTAATGAATGGCGGGAAAGTATTGTGGTTGATTGATAAACTCAATGTGGACCTCGACAGCTTGCGCACGCGCCCAAAATTTTATCCGGTTGAATATCCATTAAACCTTGACGATCAGTTATTTAAATATGGTATTCGTATTCAACCGAATTTAATTCTGGACATGCAAAGTTCACGCATTCCGCAGGTGACAGGCATGTTGGGTAATGCGCCACAATTTGATTTCTTCCAGTATCCATATCATTTAGTAGTTGCGCCTGCTTCTAAACACCCGATTGTCAAAGGGATAGGCTTAACTAATTTCTTGTATGCGAGCACCATTGATACCACTGTTCGCACCAAAACCAATCTAGAAAAAACGGTATTGCTCGAATCTTCTAAAAATTCCCGTTTGCAGTACATTCCACTGGAAATGGATTTTGAATTTTTACAATTTGAATTGGACGCGACCAAATTTAATAAGCCGCCGCAGCCTGTGGCGATGTTGCTGGAAGGCACCTTCCCTTCTGCCTACGAAAACCGGGTGTCGGAAGAAATGCTGGAGGGTTTGCGCCAACTGAATTTGGATTACAAAACAGCCAGTGTGCCCACGCGCATGCTGGTCGTTTCCGACGGCGACATTGCAAAAAACGGGATTGATGCACAGCGCCAATCCTATAAACCGTTGGGATACAATGAGTTTGAACGTGTTCAATTTGCCAATAAAGATTTTTTGGTCAATGCGATTGAGTACCTGCTCGATGCCAACGGCGTAATCGAAGCACGAGGCAAGGAGGTCAAACTGCGATTGCTCGATACCGTGCGTGCCCAGGCGGAAACGACGAAATGGCAGTTGATTAATTTGGCGGTACCATTGGTATTTTTAGTTGCTTTTGGCTTGATTTTCAACTGGATACGTAAGAAAAGATTTGCATAAGTTTTATTAGCAATATTGATGATGGGCAAATCATATTTGTTAACTAATATCAGATAATTGATTATTTTAAAATGAAAAAAACTTTAATATTATTAATAGGATTTGCACTATTTGGTTCATTAGCAACATGGTACGTATTATCAAAACCAGATGATAAAACAACTTTATTAGCAACAGAAAGACGTTTTAAAGTAGAAAATACGGACGAGATTTATAAAATTTTTATTGCAGATCGAAAAGGAACGCAGACAACGCTGGAACGCAAGGACGGTTATTGGTTGTACAACGGCAAGTATCCGGCACGCCCAAATGCTGTTGACAATGTGCTGGATGCCGTGCGCCGCATTGAAATTCAGTACAAACCGCCAACCGCAGCGGTGAGTAATATGATAAAAAGTCTGGCAACGGATGGTATTAAAATAGAAATTTATAATAAAACCGGCAAGTTATTACAATCTTATTACATAGGCGGTGCAACTGCCGATGAACGAGGCACTTATGCCATTAAAGACGGCGCAGAACAACCCTATGTTGTATCCATTCCCGGTTGGGAAGGTAATTTGCGTTTTCGCTTTAATCTGCAAGGAGATGACTGGCGCGACAAAACAATATTTGCCGAAAAAGCTACTGATATTCAGTCTGTTACCATCGAATACCCTAAAAATCGAGATCAGTCTTTCCGGCTGGAGCGCGAAGGAAACACGTATCGCACTACACCATTTTATGATGTGACGCCCATCATCCGACGCCCTTATAAAGAAGGCAGTGTGGAGCGCTATCTGGAAGGCTTCCGATCCTTGGGTGCCGAAGCATTTGAAAACGAAAATCCTGCCCGCGATTCTATTAAACAGTTGCTGCCATTTAGTACCATTACATTGAAAACCAGTGCAGGTGCAGAAAAAAAGGTGCAGCTTTTCCCTATTTATACGACCAGCAATCAGGTGGAGCGTTATTATGCAGCGTTAAATAATGGCGATTTTATGCTGGTACAACATTTAGTTTTTGGTAAAATATTATGGGGATATGATTTCTTTTTTGAAGAACCGTAAATAAATGTGAAACGTGAGATTTGAAATGTGAAAATGGATATTATATTTTGTATTTTTGTTTCAATTTTCTCATTTCAAATGTCACATTAAGCTTATGCGAGTCCTAGTTATTATTATTCTTGCTTTTTTATTTCATTCATTTACGCCCGAATGGGGCTTTTTCGGGCATCGACGCATCAATCGGCTCGCGGTTTTTACATTGCCGCCGGAAATGATTGTTTTTTATAAAAAACATATAGAATACCTCACCGAACATGCGGTTGATCCTGACAAACGCCGTTATGCTACTAAATATGAAGCGCCCCGCCATTTTATTGACATCGATCGCTGGGATGTGTATCCATTTTCCAAAGTGCCGCGCGATTGGGTGGATGCGTTGATGCAATACACGGATATTTTTGTGGTGAATCAGGAACGTGATACCATTCATTACTTTGGTAATGAAGCGATTGTAAAAGACGATTTATTGCTTCGCAGCAAAAGTGGCGCTATTGTTGAGCAAAAAGCTTATCGGAACTTCTTTTTTAATAATGTTTTGAATCAATATTACAACGAAGATCATATAATCTCCTGTGATAGTTTATCGCAATTGCTTGGCTATGAGGTGCCTTGTAAAGAAGTATTTGCGGCAGATCATTTTTCGGAGCACGGTATTTTGCCCTATCATTTACTAAAAATGCAACGCGATTTAACGGAAGCTTTTCGCACTAAAAGCACCGCCCGAATCCTGCGTTTATCGGCAGAAATGGGGCATTATATTGGCGACGCACATGTGCCGCTGCATACCACGATGAATTATAATGGTCAATTGACGAATCAAGTGGGCATTCATGGTTTTTGGGAGAGCCGTTTGCCAGAATTATATGCGGATTCGGAATATGATTTCTTTGTAGGGAAAGCGCAATACATCGAAAATCAAAGAGATTACTTTTGGAATATCGTGCTGGAAAGCCATCAGCTATTGGACAGTGTATTGCTGATTGAGAAAGAATTAAGCCAGATTTTTCCGCCAGATAAACAATTTTGTTATGAGGAAAGATTGGGGCAAACCATTCGCACCCAATGCGAGGGCTACGCGCGTGCTTATCACGAGCGCATGAATGGTATGGTGGAGAAGCGCATGCGCGATTCGATTTTGGCGATTGCCAGCAGTTGGTACACGGCTTGGGTGGATGCCGGGCAGCCGGATTTAGGAAAGTTATTGTCTCCAACTTTGAATCCAACGGATGTGCTAGAAGATGCGGACTTGGAAAAGGCGGTGCAGGAGGGAAAGCAGTATGGGAGGGAGCATTAGGGAAATTATGATATTGGGAAATTTTTGATGCTGGTGATACTTGGATTTTTTAGAAGGGTGGAAAATACTGGCAATTCTAAAATCCTGTAAATGCTGATTCTGATTATTAGAGTATGTTTAAAAATTAAAATTCAATTATTTTCCAAGCGGTTAAGAATAAT
>CAZFBN010000183.1:8710-9590 GCA_964517145.1 uncultured Saprospiraceae bacterium | reverse complement strand
AATTTAACCTTTCTTTTTTCCCTAGCATTACTTGTTTAGTTCTACCTAAATTTTTATATTTGTTGCTTATTTTAGCGGTATTTGTACAACTAAACCTTTTTAATCATGGGATGTAGAACTTCTAACCCCCGTCGTCTTTGGCCAGAAGGAATTATTCCTTTTGAGGTTGACCCTAGTTTAAACAACAACATTATTGCTACTATTAATAATGCTGTTAATCACTGGAATTCTAATACTATCATTAGATTGATTCCAAGAAATAATGAAAGAAACTTCATCAGATTTGTACCTCAAACACAAGCAAATGCCTGCTCAAGTCCTGTTGGAATGCAAGGAGGTCGACAAGAAGTTAGTTGTGGTAGCGGTTTTGGAGTAATAGTTCATGAGATAGGTCATGCAGTTGGATTGTTTCATGAGCAATCACGGGAAGATAGAGACAAATATGTAGATGTTATATTCAAAAATGTACTCTATGATAAAAAGCATAATTTTGAGAGACATATGGCGGATGGGAATGATTTTGGCAACTATGATTATGATTCAATTATGCATTATGGCATTACTGAATTTACTAAGTTTAACGTTAATAATATACCAACGATAGTGCCATATGCGGATGTTGTAATAGGTCAAAGAAATAGATTAAGTGCAGGTGATATTGCCACGGTAAATTCAATGTATCGCAGGACACCTCAATTAACTTTTGGTGATCCCATGGGATATGTTTCAAATACTTCGAGAGTTGTTTACAGAAGTATTGATAGCCATATCAGGGAAATTTGGTTAGTGCCAGGAGGGGAATGGGTACATTTTGATTTAACTCAAGCGACAGGAGCACCATTAGCCGCAGATGACCCCTTTGGATTCAATAGCAATACTT
>CAZFBN010000183.1:0-8610 GCA_964517145.1 uncultured Saprospiraceae bacterium | reverse complement strand
ATGCTTCAAGAATCGTTTATAGAGGTCACGATGATCATATTCATGAAATATGGCTGGAACAAGGTTGGATTCATTTTGATATGACCATTGCGACAGGAGCACCATTAGCCGCAGATGACCCCTTTGGATTCAATAGCAATACTTCAAGAGTTTTATATCGAGGATATGACAATCATATTTATGAAATTTGGTTGAATCCAGAAACAGGAAATTGGGATTACTCAAATTTAACTCAAATGACAGGGGCTCCATTGGCATTGGGTAACCCAATGGGTTATCAAAGTAATGCTTCAAGAATCGTTTATAGAGGTCACGATGATCATATTCATGAAATATGGCTAGAACCAGGTGGAGGCTGGATTCATTTCGATATGTCTGAATAAATAAAACCAAATCATACCATGTTCACAACCATAGAACCCGCATTAGAGCAGGAAATAAAAGAAATACAAAATGCCGGCTTGTACAAGACCGAGCGCATTATCGTCACGCCGCAAGGCGCGGAGATCCGCACGGATAAAGGGCTGGAAGTGCTAAATTTTTGTGCGAATAACTATTTGGGCTTGTCGTCGCACCCGGAGGTGATCGCGGCAGCGAAGGAAGCGATTGATACGCACGGCTTCGGCTTGTCGTCGGTGCGCTTTATTTGTGGTACGCAGGATATTCACAAGGAATTGGAGGCAAAGATTGCCGAGTTTTTGGGTATGGAGGATTCGATTCTGTACGCGGCGGCGTTTGATGCGAATGGCGGCTTATTTGAACCACTGCTGGGCGAGGAAGACGCGATTATTTCGGATGAATTGAATCATGCGAGTATCATTGATGGCATTAGACTCTGCAAAGCACAGCGTTTTCGCTACAAGCATAACGATATGGTGGATTTGGAGGCGCAATTGCAGGAGGCGCAGGGTGCACGTCGGAAGTTGATTTTCACGGATGGCTCTTTTTCGATGGATGGTACGATTGCACAGTTGGACAAGATTTGTGACCTGGCGGAAAAATATGATGCGATGGTCGGCATTGACGATTGTCATTCAACCGGATTTTTAGGAAAAACGGGGCGCGGTACGCATGAATACCGCAATGTAATGAATCGGATTGACATTATAACCGGCACTTTGGGCAAAGCGCTCGGCGGGGCGAGTGGCGGCTTCACCGCAGCAAAAAAAGAAATTGTCGAGATTTTGCGGCAGCGTTCGCGTCCATATTTGTTTTCGAATACCGTAGCTCCGGCAATCGTGGGTGCTTCGATTAAGGTAATTGATTTGTTGAGTGCTTCGACTGATTTGCGGGATAAGCTCGAAAGTAACACAAAATTTTTCCGCGAAGCCATGACACAGGCGGGTTTTGACATCATACCCGGCGAGCATCCGATTGTACCGATTATGCTGTATGACGCACCTTTGGCGCAGGAGTTTGCAGCGAAATTGTTGAACGAAGGTATTTACGTCATCGGTTTTTTCTTCCCGGTGGTGCCACGTGGCAAGGCGCGCATTCGCGTACAAATCTCGGCAGCGCACGAGCAGGAGCATTTGGAAAAGGCGGTAGCGGCGTTTACGAAAGTGGGAAAGGAACTGGGCGTTATAAAATAAATCCTCCAATATTGTAATTTTTTAATAACAGAGTAAATAAATCTGCTATTTCATTGATCCACAGCGTGGAAAAAAACTGTCCACGCTGTGGCTTCCCATATTCCTACCAATTATTAGCTGAAAGGTCTGGAAGATTGGAAACTGAAAGTGCCTTATCAATCGGTAAAAGGATGGTATCAGATGGAATTGCAATAAAATTATTACCATGCCACTTGGAAATCTGCCACAAAAATGGGCAATTCCGCTGACAGACTGAACACTACCCTCTGATTATGAAAGCATTGTGTGGAATTCGGCACTAACTTATGATATGATCTTTACACAACCTGTTGTATATGAATTTGATAAAATTAAAACGCCTACCTTGTTGATAATCGGGCAATTGGATCGAACCGCACTAGGTAATACCTAGTCTCGCTGGAAGTTGCTTCTACTATGAGCGATTACCCCCTTTTGGAAAAATGACCGCACAAAAAGTAAAAAATGCACAGTTAGTGATATTGGAAGGCATAGAGCACCTGCCGCATGCAGAGGCATTTGAGCAGTTTATTAAGCCTTTATTAAAATTTTTAGCTAAATAAAAAATGTTGAAAATAAGCTATAAAAACATGGAACATAACATTCATAATGTAAAATCCGGTTTTGATTTTCGAAAACACATAAGCTATCAGCTTGTAAACGAAACCTTTAGAAAACATAATCGCATAATATCTATTTAAAACAATTTTTATATTAAAAATATTTTTATCAAAATAATCAAAAGAAAACTAGCTTTTTTTAAACAATCAACTTATATTTGTTGCATACTATTACTTTTCTCCTTAAATGATACTTCAAACCTTCTTCAAATTTTAAAACTAGCGTAAATATTCTCAGATAATTTTATTTGTAAATTAATAATACGACCATTACTATGAGAATCTTTAAGCTAACGCAGCTTAGCCTGCTATTCTTATGCTCCACCCAACTTTTTGCCCAATATCAGGCACCTGTTGCAGGACCTCGCCCACCGGTTGGAGATGCTTACAAAACGTTGCGGCTGTCCATTTTACTTGATCTGATTGAATTCGAGCTGCATCAGACGGTAGCAGCGTTGAATGTTACCATTGATTCGCACAAAGCCTTAACTGGAATTGATGCCGATTTAAAATTTACTTATAAGGCAGGAAAACCTTATATGACTGCGACGAACCACAAGGATCAACCCAATTATTATTACATGCGAATGCCACTTATTATATCTTATGAAGTAAAAGATGTAAAGTGGAAAGGTATTCCTTTTCCGACGCGTAAAATTCATCAATTTGTGGATTTGGTCACTACTTGTGAAAATTGGTTTACTACCCAGGGTTCTTTGCATTTTAACTTAGAAATGCAAAAATCGTATGCGGATGATCGCCCTTCTACCGTTCTGCCTTTGAATTTTTATATCGGCAACACTTTACCCGCCTTGATAGACAGTAAAATGCAGGCTAATTTACCGCGTATTTTTCATCAATCTAATACTCCCGCCGCTGCCTGTTCTTGCCTCGATGTAAAGGCAGGAACCGATCAGGAAAATTATTATAAAGATAGCGAGATAAAATATCATGTTTATGAAGTGCCGACAGCTGATGTAAATAATTTGGAAATTTCAATTCTTAACATTCGGCGATTGTATGTGCATCGTCATCCTGATTATCAAGTTTTGTATCAAGAAACAGAAGATATTGAGTTGGAATTTTATGCAAATCAAATGAAAAAAGCAGTTCAAGTAAATAAAATTAAAGAAGAGCAAACATTTCAACTAAATGCAGGAAAAATCTTATTGCCGAAGCCGAGTGAAGAAGACTTGCTGGTATTATTAGCAAATATAAAAGTAAAAAACCAGCCGGAAAGTAAAAAAATAACAGAAACCTTGATGTTTAATAAAATGGATCAATTTGGCGTCGGATATCATAAAATAATCTTTTTTAAATCATTTTTAATGCCTTTAACGCCCTTACCCAATGGGAAAAAAGCGAAAGCACCTGAAGTTCGATTGCCTGCTTATGAAGTAACCCTGCGCATACAGGCGATCACAACCGAAGCAATGGCGCGGAATGAAAAATAATATTTTTATAATGTTTTATAAAATGATGAGGATCGGCAATTTTTGTACAAAATAAAGTTCTACGCTATTAGTAAAAAGCTAAATTATAAAGGAATCATTCATTTTATGATATAAAATGAAACAACTGCGAATTCGCTCGATCCTCATTATTTTTTACAGAAAAACGCTTAATAAACCCGCCATTTCCTGTTGTATTTCAAGCGCAGCAACTCTTGCTTTTTCAGCAAAATTTTTACCATTATCCGCAAATATAATACTTCGTGAAGAATTGATTAATAATCCGCAATGAGCATTCATTCCATATTTACTAATTTCATTTAGTTCTCCGCCCTGTGCACCCACCCCCGGCACCAGGAAGAAGTGATCCGGTGCAATCGCCCGTATTTCCTGCATTTTCTCAGGGTGCGTCGCTCCAACCACAAACATCAGTTCCTCCGCACTCCCCCACTCCATCGCCCGGCGCATTACATGTTCGTATAATGTTTTTTCGTTTTTTTGTAATAAAAATTGAAAATCTTTACTTCCCGGATTGGATGTTAAGGCTAATAATATGACCCATTTACCCGGAAAACCCAGGAACGGCTTTACAGAATCCTCGCCCATGTATGGCGCGACGGTCACCGCATCCACATTCAATTGTTCAAAAAACGCTTTGGCGTACAATTGCGAGGTATTTCCAATATCACCGCGCTTCGCATCCGCTATTATAAAATGTTCTTTTGGAATATAATGAATCGTCTTTTCCAGTGATTGCCAGCCTTTTACGCCCAATGCTTCATAAAAAGCGAGGTTTGGTTTATACGCCACACACAAATCTTTCGTCGCATCTATAATTTGTTTATTAAATTCAAATACCGGATCATTATAATCCAGTAAATGTTTCGGAATTTTTGTAATATCCGAATCCAAGCCGATGCAGAGATAGGATTGCTTTTGTTTTATTTGGGTAAAAAGTTCAAAACGTGTCATAAAATTATCTATAATATTTCTTTTATAAATTACAAATTTATAAAACTTAAAAAATAAAATTAATACAAATCGCTTTTGTAATCACTCAATTTGAACAAAAAAAATGGCGCATCTTGCGACACGCCTTGAATTGGTATAAAATTTTTAATCAAGAAGTTTATAACCATTTGACCAGATTGAAATCCTGGCGGTGCGGCAGCAAATCATGTTTCGGGAAAATGCGGAAACCATATTCGTACACTCCGACAATGTCAAGCGCAATGTCGCATTCATACGTTGCCTGATCGCCATCTTTTGATTTTAATTCAAATTCCCGAGCAAATTTTAGCTGAATTTCATCGTCGTTCAAACGCTTAAAGAACACCACTTCCAGCCCAATGTTTTCGGCAGGTATGCCTCCTAATTGTAATGTGATATTCGATTTAAAAGATTCGCCCAGCGCCACTGCATAATTATCGGTGTCAAACACATTCATTGCCGACACCCGTACCTGTTCCCATTGTTGGGAGACAGCAGTTTTCCAGTTATTTAATTGTTTAACTCGTTCAAAACCATCTTGTTGCAATAGGCGAGTACGCTTTGCCATTTGAAAATAAAACTGGTGAAAATAATCATCCAGCATGCGTTTCATGGTAAACTCCGGTGCGATTTCTGCTATGTTATTTTTTACAAACTGCACCCAACGTGGCGAGATGCCTTCTTCGTTAAAATCAAAATACAGCGGAATGATTTCCTCCTCTAAAATATTATAAATGGTTTCTGCGTCGAGTTCATTTTGCAAATTGGCATCCTCATAGGTATTTTCCAACGGCAATGCCCAGCCAGCGCCAGGCAGATAGCCCTCCGCCCACCAGCCGTCGAGCACACTGAAGTTGAGCACGCCATTCATTACCGCCTTCATGCCGCTGGTGCCAGAAGCTTCTTTGGGGCGCGTCGGCGTATTGAGCCAAATATCCACGCCACGCACCAACTGCTTCGCCATTTCCATGTTGTAATCTTCGAGGAAGATCACTTTACCCAGAAATTCGGGCTTTTGCGATACGTTGTTGATGTATTTGATCAAATCCTGACCACCTTGATCGGCAGGGTGCGCTTTGCCAGCAAAAACAAACATCACCGGACGCCCTTGCATGTTGACAATTTCTGCCATCCTTTTCAAATTCGTAAACAACAGATGCGCCCGCTTGTAAGTCGCAAAACGACGCGCAAAGCCAATCACCAGAGCATTTTCTTCAATTTGATTCAACACCTGAAAAATAGCGCTCGGCTTTTCGCCCCGGCGTGTGAGGTCATTTTGCAGCCGCTTTTTCAAGTAATTCAACAGGCGTTTTTTCAATTTTCTGCGAATCTGCATGATTTTAGCATCCGGCACCTGATGAATTTTACGCCAATATTCTTTATTGGATTGATCTTGTAAAAATGCTTCCCCAAAATGCTCCACGTATAACTGATGCCACTCCCGGTCGATCCAGGTTGGATAATGCACACTGTTTGTCACAGAATGGATAAACAATTCTTCTGAACTGTAACCTGGAAACAATTCGTTGAACATCTTTTGGGAAACGACGCCATGCAGTTTGCTCACGCCATTCACTTCCTGCGAAGTATGGATGGCAAGATGGCTCATGGAGAAATTTTCGTGCTGATTGTACAAATCTATTTTGCCCAAACCGATGAAAGTTTCCCAGGAAATGCCAACTTCTGCAATATATTCTGGAAAGTAATTTTGCAACAAACCCTCAGAAAAATAGTCGTGCCCGGCAGGTACGGGCGTATGCGTAGTGAATAGCGACGAGGAGCGCACCACTTCCAATGCTTGCGCAAAAGTTAAGCCTTTGTCTCGAATATAATATTTTAAACGTTCTACATTCAAAAATGCAGCGTGCCCTTCATTGCAATGGTAAACATCGGCTTCAATGCCCAAGGCTTTGAGCGCCCGCATACCACCGATGCCCAATAAAATTTCCTGTTTCAGGCGATGCTCATTATTGCCGCCGTACAACTGGTGCGTCAAAGTTCTATCTTCCCAAGCGTTTTCGTTAATGTCGGTGTCTAGCAAATACAGAGATACGCGTCCTACTTTGAGTTCCCAAACCTTAGCGTAAACAGTACGTCCTTGCAATTGAATGTTGATTTTCAACCAATCGCCAATGGAATCGCGCACCGGAGACAATGGCATTTGGGTAAATTTCTGAGCAGGATAATTGTGAATCTGGTCGCCGTGCAACGAAATGGCTTGCTGAAAATACCCATACCGATACAACAGCCCTACTGCGACCAAATTGGCATTTTGATCGCTGGCTTCTTTGAGATAATCGCCTGCCAAAATGCCCAAACCACCCGAATACAAACGCAAGGAAACATGCAAGCCATACTCCATACAAAAATAAGCGATCTTCGGGCTGCCTGGCGAAGGCGTTTGCTCAACGTAAGCATGAAAACGCTTCATCACCGCATTCAATCGCTTCATGAAAGCGTCGTCCGATTTTAAGCGCAGCGCTTCGTCTAAGCTCAATTCATCGAGTACCGCAATGGGATTGTCATTCAACACTGCCCAACGATCTCCGGCAATGGTCGTAAAAATTTCAATCGCATCTTTGTTCCACGACCACCAAACATTATTTGCCAAGGTCTGTAAAGGTGCTAATTCTGACGGAAGTTTAGATTCAATGTAAATCCGCTTGAGTTTGATATGACTGTCTTGCAATTTTCCGATCATAGTTTTTTTTTTAAAGCCAACTAGCCAACAGCCGATTTTAAAAATGACAATTAACAACCAACTACTGATTGCTAACTATCCAACGATCGACTCTCAACCGTTGACCTATTCCATTCAGACGACAAAAATAGAATCTTTTCCCAAGCCTGCCCAAGTTCTATTCTTGTATTTTTTACACTAACAATAGTTTATGCTTTCTTTTAAATTGAAAAGCAAAAAAACGGCGATTTTTAAGCAAAAAAACGTTCATAAAAAAGTCAGTCAAGATATGTTGCACCAATTTTCAAACTCTTGAATGAGAAGTACGTTTTAGAACGAGTTTAGGCAGTAGCTGAAAATTTGGATGTTTTTGTCAATGTGTGATGTTACTTTTTAGAAATTATTCGTCAAATACCATAATTTGATGCGAAAAAAGATTTGCCATCATTTCTAACTTAAAAGCTGATAATCAATGAAATCAATCAAGTATTTAATCGTAACCCTTACATGTTTAGTCTTCGCAACGGGCGCTTTCGCGCAATTGCGCTTGGGCGCTGGCTTGGGCTTCGGCTTTGATCGCGAGGCTTTTTCACTGTTTGCACGTGGCGGCTATGATTTTACGGACAATCTTCGTGCTAATTTGACTTACAATTACTATTTTTTAGAAGATGAAAATAGCGCTGCGGCTGATGTCGATGCGTCCGATTTTAATTTGGATGTGAATTATGACTTTGCCAATCTCCCAACGATTGATATTTACGCGCTAGCCGGTTTAAACATTTTTGCAAGTAGCTTTGAGACGCTCGGCGCCAAATCCAAAAACACAGAACTTGGGCTGAATCTGGGCGTAGGTGCACTCCTGGGGGTAGCCGATAAAATTGACATTGTGACGGAGTTCAAATACAACATTGGCAGCGCGGAAGAATTGTACTTTAACTTAGGTTTGATGTTCAACATCACCGGCAGCCGTTAAAAAAAATTTGAAAGTGTTGCAAATAATTTGTATATTTGCAGCACTCATACTTTTAGCAGCAACTATCTTACATTCACGACAAGAAACCTTCTAGCACACCTATCGTTATCGGCTTCAAAAAAGCACAAATCGGCTTTTTTCTAAAATTTTTTTAAGCTTCGTTTTAGTGGTCAACCAACTCAAAAAAAAAAGCGTTCGGAAAATATTTTTTTTCGTAATAATTAAAAAATTGTTGGTAGAACTAAACAAGTAATGCTAGGGAAAAAAGAAAGGTTAAATTAGCGAA